>JBOGZB010000258.1:0-6411 GCA_050697175.1 Solirubrobacterales bacterium
CCCGCGGCCCCGGTGACGAGCGCCCTCCTCACAGTCCCGTCTCGTGTGCTCCGGCGCGCCCGGCGTCGGACTTCTCGTAGAAGCGGCCGAGCAGCGCCTTGGTCTCCTCGGGATCGGCGCACGTGTAAGCGTTCCAGGCCTCGGTGCGGAGCTGGAAGTCGAGCGGCTGTCCGATCACGTCGAGGATCGTCTGCTTCGCCGATCGGACCGCGGCCTGCGAGTTGCGAAGGATCTGGCGGGCGGTCAGTTCGGCCTCGGCGATCAGCTCGTCGTGGGGGACGACCTTGGAGACCATGTTGCAGGCGAGGGCGCGCTGGGCGTCGATCGGCTCGGCCGTCAACAGCATCTGCATCGCGACCCCGACCCCGCAGGTGTTGACCAGCCGCACCAGGCCGCCGTCCCCGTGGTGAAAGCCCCTGCGCGCCTCGAAGGACCCGAACATCGCCCGCTCCGAGGCGATCCTGATGTCGCAGGCGAGCGCCGTCTCCAGCCCCCCGGCCAGCGCCCAGCCGTTGATCGCCCCGATGATCGGCTTGTAGATCCGGTGCATCCCACGCGTGAAGCCGTTCAGGCCGAGCTCGACGATCTCCCGGATCTCGCCGGGGCTCGCGTCGGCGATGATCGGCGGGATGTAGGTCTTCAGGTCCGCTCCGGCGCAGAACGCCTCGCCGGCGCCGGTCAGGATCGCGACGTCGACCGAGTCGTCGTCGCGGAAGTCGGCCCACGTGTCGATCATCGTCGCGTGAACGTCGGGGTCGATTGCGTTGCGGGCCTCGGGGCGGTTGAGCGTCACGTACGCGATCCGGTCGCGCTTCTCGTAGATCACCTTCGGCATGGAGCTCCTCTCGCGGTTGGGAGAGGGGATCGTATGCCGCGCCGTCGCCCGCGTTCCGTCCGGTTCCGATGGGAACATACGTTCGTGATGCAGGTGGCGCCTCGCTGTTCGCCTCAACCCCACGCTTCCGAGAACCGCGTTCGCGTCCACGACCCCGGCGACCCCGCGGACCTTCCGCTCGAGCGCCTCGAGCACGAGCTCTGCACGCTCTCCTCGCACCTCGAGGCGGGCAATGGCTCGCTGGCTCGCGCTGCTCGCTGAATACGACCGGCGGGACGGATGGTGGTCGTGGCACGGCGTGCGCTCGGTCGCCGAGTGGATCGCCTGGCGTTGTTCAATCTCACCACGGGCCGCGCGCGAGCACGTGAGGGTCGCTCGCGCGCTTCGCGAGCTGCCGCGGATCGCCCTACGCCTTCTCGCGCGGCGAGCTCTCCTACTCGAAGGTCCGTCCCCTGAGCCGCGTCGCCACCGAGGACACCAAGGCCGACCTGGTCGAGCTCGCCAGGCACGCCACCGCCGCGCAGCTCGAGCGGATTCTTCGCGGCTACGAGCGGGTGACGCGTGAAGAGGCGAACGCTTCCGAGGAGGAGCGCGAGGTCTGGTGGCACTGGGACTCGGACGGCTCGCTGATCATTGGCGCCAGACTGCCGGCCGAGCAGGGGATGGCGTTCCTGCGCGCCCTGGAGACCTCTCGGGCACACATCCGTGACGAAGCGCGCGCCGAAGATGAAGAAAACGGCTCCGCGGAGCCGCGAACCAACGCCGACGCCCTCGTTGGGATCGCCGAGTCCTACCTCGCCCGGGGCCCGACCCCGGTCAAGGGCGCCGAGCGCCACCACGTCATGGTCCACATCGACGCCGAGGCCCTCTCTCGCGATGGCCCCGGACGCTCCCAGCTCGCCGACGGCCCCGCGATCGCCCCCGAGGTCGCGCGCCGCCTGGGCTGCGACGCGTCGCTCTCAGCGATCGTCAAACGTGGCCGCCAGGTCCTATCCGTCGGCAGAAAGACGAGAGCGATCCCGGCGGCGATCGATCGTGCCCTCCGCGAGCGCGATGGAGGGTGTCGATTCCCGGGCTGCGAGCGAACCCGGTTCGTGGACGCCCATCACGTTCGCCACTGGGCCCAGGGCGGCGAGACCTCGCTCGACAACCTCGTCCTGCTCTGCCGCCATCACCACCGCCTCGTCCACGAGGGCGGGGTCTCGGTGCGACACGAAACCCGGGGGTTGGTGTTTCGGGATCCGCGTGGAGATCCGCTCGATCCCGTCCCGGCGCCACCATCCGGCGACCATGCGGCGCTTCGGCGCCGCAACCGCCTCGCCCGACTCGAGATCGGCCCGGAGACCCTGCTCACCGGCACCGGTGAGAGGATGAGCCTGCCCGGAGCCGTGGACGCCGTCCTCGCGATCTGCGACGGGGCTCAGTCGTAGACGGCGCGGATCACGGCGAGGTCGTCGCCCTGCCAGACGATTTCGCCCGAGCACCACTCCGCGAGCTGCTCGGCTGGGGAGGGCAGGTCGACCCCGGGCTCTAGCGGCGTGACCTGGGGATCGGCGAGCACCACATCGCCGATCACCATCGAGTGCGACTGCTCGCGGACGCGGCGGAACAGGTCGCGCTTCTGCCGGTCGTCGAGGTGATGCACGGAGAGGACCGAGATCACAAGGTCCCACGGCCCGTCGGGCAGCGGGTCCTCCATTCGTGCCAGGCGGACCTCGATCCCGAGGTCGCGGGCCCGAAAGACCATCTCCGGCTGGGCATCGAGCCCGGTCACCTCGGCATCGGGGTGGCGCTCCAGCAGGCGGCGCGCCGTTTCGCCGGTTCCGACCCCGAGCTCGAGGACCCTGCCCGGCGGGTGCGGGATCGCCTCGATCGTCGCCGCCTGAAGCTCGTCGTAGCGCGGGACCTCGGCCCGGATCTCGTCCAGGTAGGTCTCGGGATCGGTGTGGAACTGCGCGTTCAACTCGTCACTCGGGGCAAACCGGCCTCCGCGCTAACCTCGACCGTGGAGTGTCAGCGGGGTTTGACAGCATCGATCTCGCCCGGTTCGCGCTTCGACCCGGAGAGGGTCAGCGCCTCGACGTCGAGACCGACCCGGGTGAGCTCGAGCTGGCTGGCCAACGATACGTCGTCGGCCCGGACGCCGTCCCCGTGCGCCTCGACCTGTCACGAACGGCCGCCGGCTACGCCGTCCGGATGCGGTTCACCGCGCACGCAACGGGTCCCTGCATGCGCTGCCTCGAGGACGCCGACGTCGCGGTGGAGATCGACGCGCGCGAGGTCGATCAGCCCGGCACCGACGACGAGGAGCTCCGCAGCCCCTATGTCGACGGCGACGAGCTGGCGCTCGGCTCTTGGGCGCACGACGCGCTCAGCTTGGAGGTGCCCATCCAGCTCCTCTGCCGCCCGGACTGCCCCGGCCTCTGCCCGGTCTGCGGGGAGCCGCTGAGCGCCGCCGATGGGCGGTCCCACGAGCACGAGCGCGAGCCCGATCCACGCTGGGCGAAGCTCCGCGAGCTGAACTGACTCCACTACCATGCCCGCTTCAGATGGCGGTCCCAAAGAAGCGAACATCACGAACCCGGCGCGACAAGCGCCGCGCCACCCACAAGGTGAGCGCTCCGCGTCTCAACAGCTGCCCGCGCTGTCACAGCCCGCGCCTGCCACACCGGGTCTGCCCCGTCTGCGGCACCTACGCCGGTCGCGAGGTGATCGACCACGAGGTCGCCGAGGCGGCTCCCACCGAGGCGGCGGGGGCCGAGGAGGCCTAGCCCCGGTGGTCCGCGCCGCGGCCACCCGGTGACGATCATCGCCCTCGACGGCCGTGGGGCCGAGCGAGGGCCCGAGGCGATCATCGCCGGAGCCCGCGCGGCGGCTGGCGACGGGATCGGGATCCGGGTGTTCGGTGACCCGGACTCCCTGGCACCGCTTGACGGCGTCGGCGGCGTCGAGATCGTCGCGGCGGCGCAGGAGATCACGAACCACGACGAGCCCGTGTCCGCCGTTCGGTCCCGGCCCGAGGCCTCGGTGGTGATGGCGGCCCGAGACGTCGCCGAGGGCGGCTCGGACGCTCTCGCGAGCGCCGGCTCGACCGGAGCGACGATGACCGCGGCGCTGTTCGCGCTTCGGCGAACGCGGGGGGTGAGGCGCCCGGCGCTCGCCGTGCAGCTCGTCGTCCCCGGCGGCTCCGGGCCACCGACGCTGCTGCTCGACGTGGGCGCCAATGCCGAGGCTCGAGCGGTCGACCTGGTCCAGTTCGCCTACCTCGGAGCGGCCTTCTCGAAGGCCGTCCTCGGGGTCGCCGACCCGCGGGTCGCGCTCCTATCGGTGGGCGAGGAGTCAAAGAAGGGGAGCCGCGAGGTGATCGAGGCCCACGAGCGGCTCGCGGCCGCGGGCGGAGGAGGAGGAGAGAGCGGATCGGGTCCCGGGATCGACTTCCGCGGGAACCTCGAGGGGCGCGACCTGCTGGCTCAGAGCGCCGACGTGATCGTCACCGACGGCTTCACCGGCAACGTGGTCCTGAAGACGATCGAAGGAACCGCCGGAGCGGTGGCCGGCGCGGTTCGCGACGCGGCGCGCTCCGGGGTGCGGGCGGCCGCGGGCGGGGTCCTGCTTCGCCCGGCGCTCGGCGGACTGCGTCGCCAGATGGATCCGGACGCCACGGGCGGGGCGATCCTGCTCGGGCTGCGGGCCGTCGCGGTGGTCGGCCACGGAAGCTCGGGCCCGGACGGGATCGCCAACGCGGTGCGCCTCGCTGCTCGCGCAGTCGACCAGCGTGCGGTGGAGCGAACTGTCGGCCTGCTCGACGATTCGGGCATGGGCCGGGGCGCGATGCGTGATAGGAAGGGTGAATGAACGCCGACGGCTTGAATCGCGACGACGTGCTGGCGAAGGTGCGAGGTCACCTGTCCGCCGAGCTCGAGGTCCCGCTGGGCGAGATCGAGGAGTCGACCAGCCTGCGAGACGACCTCGATGCCGACTCGCTCGATCTCTACGAGCTGGTCATGGAGCTCGAGGACACCTACGGGATCAGCGTCTCCGAAGAGGAGGCGGCCCGGATCGAGACGGTTCGCCAGGCGGTCGACTTCGTGGCCGAGCGCCTCGGCGCGCCAACCTGATCGGCCGATGCCGCGCGGGATCCGAAGGCTCGGCTCGCTGGGCCGCGGGCGCCGGGAGGGGTCCGCGGACCTCGGCGACCTGATCGAGCGGCTCCCCGAAGAGCTGAGACAGCGCGCCGTCACCCACTCGTCGTGGACCGGCCACCGCTCGGACTCCTACGGTCGGCTCGCCTTCCTCGGCGACGGCGTGCTCGGCGTCGCGGTGGCCGAGCATCTGTTTCGCCTCTTCCCCCGCGCCGACATCGGCCGGCTGACGAAGGTCCACGGGCAGGCGGTCAGCGGCCGGGCATGCGTCGAGGTGGGGAACACCCTCGGCCTTCCCGAGATGCTCCGCGAGGCCGCGCCCCGAGAGCCCGAGTCCGGGATCGCGCCCGAGGCGCTCCTGGTCAGCGAGCGTGCGCTGGCGTCCGTATGCGAGGCGATGATCGGCGCCTGCTACCTCCACCACGGCTTCGAGCGGACCAGCGAAGCCACGGTCGCCGCGTTCTCCGAGCAGATCGAGCTCGCCTCGGAGACGCTCCTCGACTTCAAGTCGGCCCTCCAGGAGCTCCTGGCGCGCGAGGGGTCGCGGGTCGCCTACCAGGTCACTCGCGAGGAGGGGCCGCCACACGACCGCCGCTTCGAGGTCGCGGCCACCGTCGACGCCTCGGTGATCGGCACCGGCGAGGGTCGAAGCAAGAAGGCGGCCGAGCAGGCGGCGGCGGCCGAGGCCCTCGAGCGGCGTCGCGGATAGGACACCGCGATGTCCCGACGAACTCCACATCAGGGAAAGCCGTCCGACTCGACAGCGAGCCTACCGGGCCGCACAGCGATTCCATGCACCTGAGCTCGATCACGATCAAGGGCTTCAAGTCCTTCTCGGAGCGCACCCGGCTGGTCTTCTCGCCGGGGGTCAGCGTGATCGTGGGCCCGAATGGCTGCGGCAAGTCCAACATCACCGACGCGGTGCTGTGGGCGCTCGGCGAGCAGAGCCCCCTGGCGGTTCGCGGGCAGACCATGCAGGACATGATCTTCGCCGGTGGGGACGGCGAGTCACCCCGCCGCCACGCCGAGGTCGAAGTCGTCCTGTCCAGCGACGAACCCATCACAGCCGGCTTTTCTGAAATCTCGATCACCCGGCGCCTGGACCGAGACGGCGACGGCGAGTACAGGCTGAACGGGGCACGCTGCCGGCTGGTGGACGTGATCGAGGCTCTCGCCGACGCGAACCTCGGCCGCGAGATGCATTCCGTGATCAGCCAGGGCAGGGTGGACGAGATCGTCAACTCCAAGCCGCGCGACCGCCGGCTCCTGGTCGAGGAGGCCGCCGGCCTGGGCAAGCACCGAAAGCGCCGCCGCCGCGCCCAGCTCAAGCTCGAGCGCACCCGGGAGAACCTCCAGCGCGCGCTCGACATCGAGCGCGAGGCCCGCTCCCGCCTGCGCCCACTGAAGGCGCAGGCCGAGGCGGCCGAGCGCCAG
>JBOGZB010000259.1:0-1666 GCA_050697175.1 Solirubrobacterales bacterium
CCGCGTCCGGCGTGCGCCGGGCGTCAGGCGGTGGTTGGCGCCCGCGAGATCAGGATGCTGACGATCACGATCCAGACGCCGCTCAGAGCGAAGGCCGGGAATCCGATCGGGGTGAAGAAGAGAATCCCGATCACCAGGGCGACCCAGCCGAGCCACTTCGGAAGCGCCCCGGCCGTGAGCGTCGCGCCCGCGGCACCCAGCAGCATGATCCCCAGTGGGATCGCGAAGCCGAAGAAGTCGTCGTTGTCGATCGCGTTCAGCGCGACCATCGCGGCCGCGGGGATGTGCTTGTCACCGCCGTCGATCAGGGCGACGTGACGACGAACGCGACCCCGCTCAGCGGAGCGACTCGTTGACCTTCATTCAGTGCATCTCCTTCTGTTCCCGACGCGATGGACCCTGATCCCCGCCTTTGCGGCGAGGAGCCTAGTCGCTGCCTGCGACGGTTCGCACCGATCAGTAGTTCGGCGCAGCTACCCGCGTCGGAAGCCGAAGTCCGCGGTGTAGGTGCCGATCCGGGAGTGCCGATGCCCCGCGCGACCCCAGGTGATGCCGACCCCGATGTCGTGGAGGCTTCGACTGAGGATCTCGCTGCGATGCGGCGGGCTGTGCATCCATTCGCTGACGATCGCCGCGGGCGTCGCCTGGCGACCGTGCCCGCGGGCGATGTTCTCCCCCAGGCCCCAGGTGCAGCCGCAGGGCAGGTAACTGGTCCGCTCGACCCGGGCGACCAGGCTCCCCTCGCCCGGGCACTGGTGCGAGAAGCAGCGGTGCCGCCTCATGTAGCCGGAATGGCGCTGCCCGGCCTTTGCCAAGGCCCCCCGGACGCGCAGCGCGTGCCGCCCGTGGTGGCGGCGCATCGTGCCGATCAGGCAGACGATCGCGTGGCGGGCGTGCCGGGCGGACACCTCGTGAGGGGTTCGATGCGCCCACCGGCACTTCGACTTGCCGGCCGACGCGGTGTCGACGCCGCCGACCGCCGCCGACCCGACGAGCAGAGCCGCGAGGATCGAGGCGAGGCCGAGGAAGAGCGCGAATCGGGTCGCCGGACGTCGCCGAGCCGGGCTCGCCCGCAAGCCCTGGGTCGTCGATTGTTTGCGAAGCCTCGCCGCGAGGCGGGCGATGGGTCCCTCCATATGCCTCTCTGTCGCTTACGGGGTTAGCTGACGGGCTCGCGCCGAAAGGACAGGCGCTACGCGATCTGCTGTCGCGATTCGCCCCACTGTGGGATTCGGGTCCCCCGATCCCCGTCCTTCGTGTGGACGGGAACTCAGCAGGAAGGTGATCGCATGCTAACACGGCGCTAAGCGTTCAAAGACATTCCATCTCGCCCCTCGCCGGGTCGTTGCCGGGCGCGCGGATACGCTGGCGCCGGACTGTCGATGCGGGTTCTGGTGGTGACAAACATGACCCCGGACGCCGCCGCTCCGGCGCGCGGCAGGTTCGTGCGCGACCAGGTGGCCGCGGTGCGTCGGGCCGGCGTCGAGGCCGAGCTCCACTCGTTCCCGGTCGGCGCCCGCGAGTATCCCCTCGCGGTCCGCTCCGTGCGGCGCAGGCTGCGCGCCGAGCGCTTCGACCTCGTGCACGCCCACTATGGCCTCGCGGGCTGGTGCGCGCTGCTGGCCGGGGCGCGCCCGCTGATCGTCACCTTCCACGGCACCGACGT
>JBOGZB010000260.1:0-3588 GCA_050697175.1 Solirubrobacterales bacterium
CTCGCGCCCCGCCTCCGCGTCCGCCGGCCGATCCGGAAAGTGGGCCGCGAGGATCGCGTCGGCGACGCCGGGCATCCGCCGGCGGGCACGAAGCTCCGCCGGCAGCGGCTCCAGCGCGTCGCGCGCCAGCCCGGTCGCCTGGCGGACCCACTCCCGGAGACGCTTCGGCGAGAGCCCGCCGGCGGCGGGGTGCACGGGGACCATGCCCGTCGTGTGGATGCCCGAGTCGGCGCCCACGAACTCGTGCTCGGCGACCCGGAACCGGCCTCGCTCGAGCCGGCCGGAGAGGAGCAGGCGGGTTCCCGGCCGGAGGCGCTCGGCGAGCCAGGCCTGGTTGAACCACACCGCCGTGGCGGGCCCGCTGTGATCCGCGACGCCCGCCTCGACGATCCGCAGGCGCCGCCGGCTGGTCGGGCGAACGCTGGCTGTTCTCACCTCGACCTCCACGGTGGCCTCCTCACCGGTTCGCAGGTCGGCCAGGTTCCGGATCTCGCTGCGGTCCGCGTAGCGGTGCGGCATGTGGAGGACGAGGTCGCCCAGCGTCTCGATCCCGAGCTCGGACGCTGCGGCGGCGAGCCGCGGCCCGGCGCCCTTGAGGGCCGTCACGGGAACGGCGAGGCGGCTCGGTCTGGGAAGCGACCTGAGCGCCACGGCGCGGAGCTCGTCGGGCGCCATCGCTCGGCCGGACCCGAGGGCTCGGGCACCGGTCGAGCGGTTCGAAGACGCGGCGGCCTCGGCGGTCGTCATCGACCCAAGGCTAGGGTCCGGCCCCGATGGGACCGGTCCGGGCGTCGAAGGTCAGGCCGGGACCGGGTCCCCGGCGGGCAGACGATGCCGGGAGAACATGCGGGCCACCCACTCGTATCCGGGGCGGTCCATGAGCGGGCCTCGGAGCCGCTCCTGAAAGCCGGCGGAGGGCGGCGGGGCTTTCGGCCCCTCCGGCGGGACCACCAGCGGATAGAAGAGCGAGGCGGCGGTCAGGTCGGCGACGGTGAACTCGTCGCCGACCAGGTACTCGCGGTCGCCGAGCTCAGCTTCGAGGCGGTCGAGCGCCGTCAGGATCTTGGCCTGGGCGAGCTCCGCCCGCTGGTCGCTCTTGACTCCGTAACGGAGTCCGGTGAAGGCCGAGAAGAAGCGCGTCGCCCCGTCGCGAACGGGCGCGAGCTCGGCGAGGCGCTCGGGCAGCAGGTCGACGGCGAACCGCTCGACGGTCGCGGGATCCTGGACCGCCTCGTGGAACGCGAAGAGCCTGATGTGGGGGCCGAGCTCTTCATCGAAGAAGTCCTCGAGCTCGAGCGCCCGGCTTCGTTCGACCGGATCCTCGGGATAGAGCCGGCGCTCGGGGAATCGCTGCTCGAGCGCCGCGATGATCGCCGTCGAGTCGCCGATCGCCCGCCCGTCGAGCTGAAGGACCGGGAACGTCATGTGGCGGCCCCGGGTCAGCCACAGGGCGGCCGCCATGTGAGCGCTCGGCAGCGGCGCCCGCTGTTCGTGCTCGACCCCCTTGTAGGCGAGCGCCCAGCGCGCCTTCTCGCTGTAGTGCGAGATCCTGATGTGCCACAGGACGGGCTTGCTCACGACCGGCACGTTACTGCGTGTCGACGCTCAGGTCGTCGATGTCGATCCGGACCAGGGTCGGAGCCGAGATCACCCTGTTCGCCGGGCCGCGCGGGCGCACCCGCCGGCTGGTCGGAAAGACGAGCCCGTCACGCTCGATGTGGCCGGCGCACAGATGCGCCGCGTCGGCCCAGGCTCCGACCACCTCGGCGCGATAGTCGTGCCGCCTCAGCAGGCCCGTCGAGTCGAAGTAGAAGGTCTGATGCCTCGAGTGGGTGTCCAGATCGGGCGGGAAATCGACCTCGAGGCGCCTCCAGGCCTCGCCGTCCTCGTCCCACGGCTCGCCCTCGACGACGGCGACCCCCTCGCGGGTCAGCAGGTGGGGGGTGGTCAGGTAGTTCCACATCGCGTATCCGGCGAAGTAGACCGAGTCGAGGGCGTCCCAGCGGAGGTTGCGGCGCAACCCGGAAAGCCCGGAGAACGCGGCGCGCGGGTCGGCGCGCGATTCGACGACCTCCCCGGAGGTGGTCTCGATCCGAGCGTCGCCGCGATCGAACACGCCGCGCCTTCCGGCCCGCGGGAACGGATCCAGCATCGCCCAGGGCCTCACCACGTCTACCGTCAGGCGGTAATCGCCGAGCCGGTTGCCGGGCATTCTCGTCCGCGGCAGGAGCCCCCCGCTCCGGACGCTCGCCTGGATCGTCCGCGCCCTCGCCCATCGCTCGGCCCCACCATGGGCCTCCAGAACCTCCTCGAGCAATCCGCCAGCCTTCATTGCGCAGCGATCAGCCACCAGTAGTGCGGCTGGTCGCCCTTCTGAAGCTCGAGCTCGGCCTCACCCGGGAGCTCGCTCGGCAGGTCGGCGAGGGGGATCGGCGCATCGGCTCCCTCGATCACCGTGACGATCTCGGCGCCTCTGCCGATCCGCTCGATGGTCGCCGACAGGGTCGAGCCGGCTCCCCCCCACGCCACGACCTCGCCGGCGGCGAATCCGACCGCGTCACCCCGGACGAAGCGGCCCTGGGCGTCGTCGCGCGCGGCCGGCGCCACGGCGCCGGAGCGGATCCCCGCAAGGGCCGAAGCCAGGCGCTCGGCGTTGGACTCGCCGTTCCCCCAGGGATCGAGCTCGACCAGGGCCACGAGCGCCGCTTGCTGCGAGGTCGAGGGAACGACCCGCGCGGGCTTCTCCGAGAGCTTCGCCGCCTCCTCGGCGGCCAGGATCACGTTCGGCGAGTTCGGGAAGACGAGGACCTCGTCGGCGGGGACCTCGTGGATCCCGGCCAGGATCTCGAAGGTCGACGGGTTGAGCGTGGGACCGCCGTCGACCACGTTGGCGTCGAGGCCCTCGAACAGCGCTCTCATGCCCTCGCCGGCGGCCACCACGACGGCCCCGGTGCGGGCGTGCCTCAGGCGGGCCTTGCGTTCGGCGATCTGCTCGCGCATGTCGGCGACGTCGAGGCGCTGGACGTCGCCGGCATCCTCGAACACCGCGACGGCCACCTCGGGGTCGTCGGTGTGGACGTGGACCTTGAGCGTCGCCTCGTCGCCGACCACGAGGACCGAGTCTCCGACCTCCTCGAGCCGCGGCACGAAGGATCGCGCCTCCAGGCCGGCGCCGGTGACGATGAAGTTCGTGCAGTAGCGGAACCGCGTGTCGAGATGGTGGGGGCGCGTCCGCCGGGGAGGCTCGTGGTGCGGGAGCTCGGGAAGCGCCTCGGCATCGTCCTGGAGCCCGGCCACCACCCCCGCCACGATCACCACCAGGCCATGGGCTCCGGCATCGACGACCCCGGCCTCGGCGAGCACATCGAGCTGGCCGGTCGTCCGCTCGACCGCTTCCTCGCCGGCGCGGGTGGCGACCGCGAGCACCTCCGCGAGCAGGCCGTCCTGCTCGGAGTCGCTCGCCTCGGCGGAGAGCCGCTCGCTTTCCATGTGCGCGAGATGCTGGGAGACGGCGTGGGCCATCTCTCGGATCACGGTCAGCATCGTGCCCTCGGCGGGGTCGCGCACCGACTCGTAGGCGGCGTCGGC
>JBOGZB010000261.1:0-1727 GCA_050697175.1 Solirubrobacterales bacterium
ACGAAGTGCCAGTAGATGCCTGGCACTTCGACGCCGAGGTGCTTCTTGGGCTCAGACGAGAAGTGGCCGCGCCAGGCGCGGACGTTGGCGATCCCGAGCAGGATCAGCCCCACCGTCACGTGGGCCCCGTGGAGGCCGGTCAGCCCATAGAAGATCGAGCCGAAGGCCCCGTCACGGGCGCTGAACCCGATGTGGACGTACTCGTTCAGCTGGATGAACAGGAACGTGAACCCGAGCAGCCAGGTCGCACCGAGGCCGGTGATCAGGCCCCTGCGATTGCCCCGCTGGATCGAGACCAGCGCGTAGTGGATCGTGAAGCTCGAGGAGATCAGGATCGCCGTGTTGACGCCGGCGACGACCTTCGGGAGGTCGAAGCCCGCCGGGGGCCAGGGCCCCACGTTGGCCACGACCCGGAGGAAGAAGTAGGAGGCGAAGAAGGCGCCGAACAGCATCACCTCGGAGACGATGAACAGCAAGATCCCGAGCGTCTGGCGGTCGATCCGCGAGCTCTGGTTCGCCTCGGGCGGCCCGTGGTGCTCGTGCCCGTGCTCGATCGCGACCGACGCGCTCTCCATCGCTATGCCTCCGTCACCACGGCCGGCTCGGGGGCCACGGGCGCGTCGCCGCTCGACTCGACGTGCTCCACCAGCTTGTCCGTCAGGCCGCGCACGTCGTCGATCAGGCCCTCCTCGAGCCACTTCGACTGCTCACCGGCAAGGGTCGAGATCAGGACCTCGTCGATCCGGTAGTGCTCGATCGCGTTCCGCACAGCGGTCAGCGGCGCCGGGCTCATCGGCTGGCCGGTCGCGTCGATCTCGGATCGGTAGAGCTCGGCCAGCGCCCGCGCGAGACGCTCGCACACCTCCTCGCGCGTCATCTCGCCCGACGGCGGGCTGATGATCGTGTAGCGGTGCGGGTGCGCGGCGGCCTTTTGCTTCAGGTGGGCGATCAGGTCGCCGCTCGCAACGGTGCGGGTCGCGACGACCAGGGTGTGGGTGACGTCCCAGCGGATCGCGTCGTCCTCGATCCTCACCTGGATGTGGGTGATCGGCACGTCGAAGCGCTGCTTTGCCCATTCGACGAGGTCCTTCCGGGTCAGCCCGAACCTGGTGTCGTAAAGACACGAGAGCAGCACCTCGTCGGGGGTGAAAGCGCGGATCGCGTCGCCGAGCGCCAGCGAGGGGTCGGGGTCCATGACCGCGCCGACCGACTCGATCCCGAACTCGCGCAGAATCGCTTGGGTCACCTCGACCCGGCTCAGCGCAGCGTCGCGGACTTCGTCGCGGTTGACGATCTGGCCCGCCATCGGCTGGTTTTGCGGGGCCGCGACCGCAACCTGCTCCACGCCTGACTCGATCCGCTCCCGGACCGCCTCGAGCAGGCGGCGCCCGCCCGCGACCTCGTTCAGGAAGGCGAGCACGGTGCCCCCGGCACCGTTCGCGGGCGCACTGGTGGCGGCGTCGGCCTCGGTCACGGCGAACTCGCCCCGGCCGTCCCCGCGACGGCCGGCTCGGGAGCGCTGACATCGGACTCGGCCGGGCCGAGGATCGCGTGACGGGCGCCCGGAACCCCGTATTCGTAGGGGCCGCCGACGACGCGGGGGATCTGATCGAAGTTGAAGATCGGCGGCGGTGAGGTGACCAGCCACTCGATCGTCTTGGCGCGCCACGGGTTGTCGCCCGCCAGCGGCCCCCACCGCCAGCTGACGATCATGTTGTAGAGGAAGA
>JBOGZB010000262.1:0-9339 GCA_050697175.1 Solirubrobacterales bacterium
GCGCGCAGCGCCCGCAGGTCCTTGCGGTAGGTGGTGCCCCGAACCACGATCAGGACGTGGCGGTCTCTGAACGCGGTCCGGACGGCGGGAAGCTCGATCTCGCCCCCCAACAGCTCTCCCTCCTCGCGGATCCGGTCCATGGTGTTCTCGGCGAACGCCCTGAGCGCCTCGTCCACGCGCCGGCGCTGCTCGGCGAGCTCGGCGGCCAGCTCGGCGGCCCCGAGCACCCGGCCCGATGCGACGACGGTTCCGTTTCGCCGCACCTCGCCCCCGACGACGGTCACCGGATCCCCCTCGCGAAGCGCCTCGAACAGCGGGGCGGCGGGCGCGTCGATCAGGCGGACGCCGGCCTGGGCGAGCAGGAGCGGCCCGGCGTTCGGGTAGCGGCCGGTCGACGAGCGGGACACGTTGACCACCGCGGGAACCCCGGTCTCGACCAAGTCCTCGGCGGCGACTCGGTCCAGGTCCTCGTGATCGATGATCGCGACGTCCGAGGCGCCGAGTCGCCGGACCAGCTCCTTCGTCCTTCGCCCGAGCCTCGCGCTTCCGTGGATGGCGACGCCCGGCTCTTCGCCGGAGCGGCCGTTGCGATTCAGGGGGCCGCGGCGGATTCGGACCAGGGACGCCATCGAGACGACCGGATTATCCGCCAATGGCCGCCCGGAAGTTGTTGGAAGGAGGACGGCACGAGGAGCCTAGGCGGCGGCGAGCAGGTCGCGGGCGTGGCGGCTGGCCGCCTCATCGTCTCGCGAAGCGCCCAGCATCCGGACGATCTCGGCCACCAGCTCCTCGCCGTCGACCCGCTCCACCGCGGCGACGGCGGCGCCCTTCTCGGCGCGCTTGGTGACCCGGAAGTGCGCCTCGGCGTGTGATGCGACCTGGGGCAGGTGGGTGATGCAGATCACCTGGCGCGCCGCGCCCAGGCGCCGAAGCCTCTCCCCCACCGCGCGCGCCGTTCTGCCCCCGATTCCGGCGTCGATCTCGTCGAAGGCGAGCGTCACACCCCCGGCGCCGGGACCGAGGCCGGTCAGGGCGAGCATGATCCGCGACAGCTCGCCGCCCGAGGCCGCATCGCGAAGCGGCGACGGGGGAATTCCCGGGTTGGTGGCGACACGGAGCTCGACCGTCTCGGCGCCGCTCGGCCCGAACCCGTCCAGGTGGGGGTCGAGTGCCACCTGAAGCGAGGCCCCATCCATCGCCAGGTCCGCGAGCTCGGAGGCCACCTGCTTTTCGAGCTCGCGCGCCGCCCCGGCCCTCGACGCGCTCAGCTCGGCCGCGAGGCCGGCCCGGAGCTTCGTCGAGGCCGCGAGGCGCTCGTCGAGGTCTCCCGCGCGCTGGTCGGCACCCTCGAGCCGCTCGACCTGTGCCCGGCAGCGCTCGGCATGCTCGATCACCGCCTCGAGCGACCCGCCGTGCTTTCGCTTCAGCCGATCGAGCTCGTGGAGGCGCTCCTCCACCCGCTCGACGCGGCCGGGCTCGGTCTCGATCTCGTCGAGGTACGAGCGCAGCGCGCTCGCCGCGTCGTCGAGCTCTACCGCCGCGGCATCCACCCGGTCGGCGAGCTCGTCGAGCGAGGGGTCGACGCCGCGGGTCGCGGACAGCTCAGCCTGCGCGGTACCCAGCGCCCCCCGCGCCCCGCCGAGGTCCTCGTCGGTCCCGGCGATCGCGCCCGCCGCGCCCGCCGCCGCCCTGCGAAGCCCGTCGGCGTGCCGAAGCCGGCCTCGCTCGGCCTCCAGGTCGGTTTCCTCGGCGGGGTCGGGGCCCGCCGACTCGATCTCGGCGAGCTCGTAGCGCAGCAGGTCGAGCTCGCGCTCGCGAGCCCCCTCACGGTCGCGAAGCTCGGCCAGCTCCCCGCCGAGGGCGAGGACGTCTCCGTGCGCGGCGCGGTAGCGGCCCCGGCGCTCGAGCTGATCGCCCCCGGCGAATCCGTCGAGGATCTCGAGCTGCGCAGAGGAGAGGACGAGCTTTCGGTGCTCGTGCTGGCCATAGAAGGCGAGCAGCCGCGGCCCGAGCGCCTTTAGGTCCGCGGCCGAGGCGCTACGGCGTTGCACGAAGGCGCTGGTTCGCCCGGCGGACGAGATCCGCCGCCCCAGGACGAGCTCGTCGGCTCCCTCGGGGAGACGCTCGGCGAGCTCGGCCAACTCCGGATCGGCGAACACACCCTCGGGCAACTCGAACACACCCTCGACATAGGCCTCCCCACAGCCCGGCCGGACGATCTGAGGCCGGGCCTTGCCTCCCATCAGGAGGTCGAGCGAGTGGGCGAGGATCGTCTTGCCGGCTCCGGTCTCGCCGGTGATCGCGTTGAGGCCGGCGGCGAACCGAAGCTCGGCTCGCTCGATCAGCAGCAGGTTCTCGATTCGAAGCTCGCGCAACACCGCTCTCTTACTAGCAGCGGGCAGGGACGGATCGACCCGATAGGGGGGCGCGCGCTGGGCGGGGCTCAGGCGGGTGCCGGCTCGGCGGAGGCTTCGCCCGCCGGGGGGCTCAGGAAGTCGCCCTGCCGGACCAGGGCGAGGCCGAGAAGTCCGCCCACCAGCGCAACCCCCGCGCCGATCAGCAGGATCTCGTTGAACGCGGTTACGAAGGCCTGGTTGGCGGCCAGGAGCGCGTGATCGCGAAACTGGGGAGGCGCGGCGCCCACCGCCTGGTGGGCGGCCCCCGATGCGACGGCGTCCGAGAAGCTCGAGGGAGCCTGCGGAAGGTTGGCCGCCAACTCGCTTGCGATCCGCGACTGGAACACCGCCCCCAGCCCCGCCACGCCGGTGGCGATCCCGACCTGGCGGAAGGTCGAGTTGATGCCCGACGCCATTCCGGCTCGCGCCGGGGGAACGACGCCGAGCGCCGTCGAGGCGATCGCCGGGTTCGCCAGCCCGATCCCGACGCCCGCCACGAGGAACCCCGGAAGCAGCCCCGTCCAGCTGTCGCCGACCTTGCATCCGTGCATGAGCAGCAGGCCGAGCGCGACGAGGATCAGCCCTCCTCCGAGCAGCGCCCGGGCGGGCCAGCGCTTCAGGAGCTGCCCTCCGATCGGCGCGACCACGAACGAGAGCAGGGTGATCGGGAGGAAGCGAAGGCCGGCCTGGAGCGGGGAGAATCCGAGCACGTCCTGCACGTAGAGCGTCAGGTAGAGGAACATCGCGAACATGGTCGCCGACAAGGCCCAGGCGACGATCGACACGCCGCCGAACGACGCCACTCCGAACAGGCCGGGGTCGAGCATCGCGTTCTCGCGGCGCATCTCGATCACGACGAAGGCCGCCATCAGGACCGCCGCTCCGATCAGCGACGTGAGTATCTGGAGGCTCCCCCAGCCCTCGGAGTTGCCGCGGATCAGCCCGAAGATCAGCGCGAAGAGCGAGAGCGAGAACGTGGTCAGCCCGGCCCAGTCGATCGGCTGTGGATCCGACGCCGCGACGTTCGCGAGGCGCGTCTCGGTCAGGACGATCGCCGCTACGCCGATCGGGACGTTCACGAAGAAGATCCACTCCCATCCGAACGCGTCGGTGATCACTCCGCCGACCAGCGGGCCGATCGCCACCGCCCCGCCGACCGTCGCGCCCCAGATCCCGATCGCGCTGGCTCGGTCCCTTCCCTCGAACTCCTGCGCGATCAGGGCGAGCGCAGTGGCGAACATCGCCGCTCCGCCGACCCCCTGAAGGGCGCGGAACAGGTTGAGAACGGTGGGATCGCCTGCCAGCCCGCAGAGGAGCGAGGCGGCGGTGAAGACCGCGAACCCGATCGAGAAGATGCGCCGCCGCCCGAGGCGGTCTCCGAGTGATCCGAAGACGAGCAGGAACGAGGCGAGGGTCAGGGCGTATGCGTCGACG
Organism: Solirubrobacterales bacterium; assembly: GCA_050697175.1. GTDB lineage: Bacteria > Actinomycetota > Thermoleophilia > Solirubrobacterales > 70-9 > AC-56. Next base: position 3,831 of record JBOGZB010000262.1, read on the forward strand.
ACCCACTGGAGGCTCGAGAGGCTCGCGTGCAGGCTGCGCTGGATCGAGGGCAGCGCGACGTTCACGATCGTGATGTCGAGCAGCAGCATGAACGTCGCCACGCATACCGCCAGCAATGTCCACCACTTGCGCTCCATCAAGGGCCTCCTCTCCTCGGCGCGGCCTCCGGGGGGGACGGGCCGTGCGCCGAGACTTCGTACGAACCTAGCAAGGCGGTCCCGAAGGCCCGCGAGCGGCCCGGGGCTCAGTGGGCCAGGTGCCCGAACTTCTCGCGTATTCGCCGGTAGAAGTTCGACCCCGGGAGCTGCGCGAGGTGGCCGACCCCTTCGCGGAATCGAATCGCGAGCTCGTCACCGCTCGCCAGCTCGCCCACCGGGTCGCCGTCGAGCGCGATGTCGAGGGGATCCCTGCCGGCGCCGTTGACGACGTGCAGAACGTCGCCGGGGGCGACGACCAGCGCCCGGGCGGTCAGGGTGTGCGGGGCGATGAAGCTGACGACGTACCCCTTCACGCCCCAGGCCAGGATCGGCCCCTGGTTGGCGAGGTTGTAGCCCGTCGATCCGGCCGGCGTCGCGGCGACCAGGCCGTCGCAGCGGACGTTCCCCACCTCCTGGCCGCCGAGCCGATACGCGAGCTCGGCGACCCGCCCGTGCGGTTTTCGGGTCAATGAAACGTCGTTGAGGGCGATCGGCTTCTCGGTCTCGACCTCGACCGAGAGGCCGGGCAGGGTCATCACCTCGAACGCCCCCCCGAAGGCCCGCTCGAGGCCGTGGTCGAGCTCGTCGCGCTCCGCGGCGGCGAGGAACCCGATCGTCCCGAAGTTGATCCCGAACACCGGCACCTCGGTTCCCGCATAGGTGCGGAGCGCCTGGAGGATCGTCCCGTCGCCACCGAGCGCGAGGCACAGATCGACGTCGGCCGGCGGCTCGGCGCAGATCTCGAGGCTCGGGGGCCGCGCGCTGGCGTCGCGGAGCTCGCGGGGGTCGGCGATCAGGGTGCACGAAGCGCGCTCGGCGGCCGCAGACGCCGCCGCGAGCGCGGCCTCGGTCTCGTCCAGGTCGGTGTTGGCGAAGACCACCGCCCGGCGAACGGCGACCGGCGCGGCCGGCTCGGCGCTCAAAGGTCCACCCCGGCGATCGCCGCCTCGAGGTCGTCGAGCCCGGCCCCGTCGACGCGGCACCGGATGAACGTCTCCCGGTTTCCCTTCGGGCCCGGAAGCCCGGACGGAGCGAAGCCCAGCACCGCAAGGCCTAGCTCCTGGGCCGCGTTGGCGACGGCCAGCACCGCCTCGCGCCGCTCATCGGCCGAGCGGACGACGCCGCCCCGCACGCGGCCGCGCCCGAGCTCGAACTGGGGTTTGACCAGCGCGAGGATGTCGCCGCTCGCAGCGACACACGACCGGATCGCGGGCAGGAGCTTGGCGAGCGAGATGAACGACACGTCGATCGTCGCGAGCTGGGGCTCGAACGGAAGGTCCGCCGGTCGGATCTCACGCCCGTTGACCCGCTCGAGGACCTCGACGCGCGCGTCTTCCCGAAAGCTCCAGTCGAGCTGGCCGTATCCGACGTCGAGGGCGATCACGCGCGCCGCGCCGCGCCGCAACAGGCAGTCGGTGAATCCTCCGGTCGACGCGCCCACATCGAGGCAGTCGATTCCCGAGACGTCGACCCCGAGGGCGTCGAGGCCATGCTCGAGCTTGATCCCGCCGCGCGACACGTAGCGAGGCATGTCGTCGACGACCAGCTCGGCGTCGGGCTCGATCAGCTGGCTGGGCTTCGAGGCCCGGGGGCCGTCGCGCCCGATCCGCACCCGTCCGGCCCGCACCGAAGCGGCGGCGCTGGTCCGCGACCCGGCGAGCCCTCGGTCGGCCAGCAGCGCATCGATCCGCTGACGCTCCATGTGATCAACGGTACCTGCATCGCACACGGATCGCGGAATCTCCGTGTGCACGTCGCGGCCTGGGTGTCCGCCGAGTGTGATCGGAGTCACACACGGATCGCACGTATGTTCGTATCTTCAAATACGTCATGCGCACCCAACGAACGATTCCGCTGTCAGCTCACGCCGCGATCGAGACGATCGCCGGGCCGGCCATCATGGTCGCTCCGTTCGTGTTCGGCTTCGGCCAGTCGGCGACGCTGATCGCCTTCGCGATCGGGGCGCTGCTGCTCGGCCTCGCCATCCAGGCCGCAGGCCCGAGCCGCGCCATTCCACTCTCGGCGCACGCCGGATTCGACTACATGCTCGCGGCCGGCGCCGCGATCAGCGGGTTGGCGATCGGCATCGCGACCGGCGAGTGGGGCGCAACAAGCTTTCTGGTCGGCATTGGCGCCGCCCAGGCGGCGTTGACCGCGGCAACGCGGTTCAGCGCACCTCTAGGCGCCTGATGTTGTCGACCGCCCTCCCATAAACACATATATCTCTCCTCCCTGTACCCCCGAAACGCCCCGCCAAGTGCGGGGCGTTTCGTTTGGGCTTGTGCATGCGGTTTCTCGCGGGTTGGCAACGGGTCATGACGCCTCCTCTGGCGCTCGTTCCCCAGTTCGTTTCCCAGTCAACCCCTCGGCAGCCGCCTCCAGGTAGGCATCCATGCGCTCGCGGACCTCATCGCGACTACCCGGGAAAAGCCGAAGCCGGGTGGGCTAGAGGGGCGCTCAGGCTGAGTGATGGACGCTAGCGAGGCCTTCCCTGAGCGCCCTACTCCGCGATTCCCAAGCTCTTAAGGGCTTCCGCGTGATCCCAAAAATGCTCTTGGTAGAAGGTCCTGCCTTCGCGCAGGGTGTAGACGATCGTGAACTCCGTCCTCATCTCCGGGCCTTGGCCCACGCCGCGCCAGATGACCCTCACGGCAACTCGGTCGCCGACGTCGATGAACTCGCCGATCGGCTCGAACGTGTCGGCGTCCCAGGTCTCCCGCAGTTGCTTGAAGTACGTCATGACGGCGTCGCGGCCCACCGGAGGCTCCTCGCTCCGGCCAATCTTCGAGACCGCGCACGATCATCGCTCCGGGGTCGTACCGCTCACGAAGAGCATCCATGTTCCCGGCGTTCCATGCCTCAAGCTGCGCCCGTACGACCTCCACGTTCTCCCGCGACATCGCCCGCGCAGTATCTCGCGTGAAGGACTGCGCGGTGAGCTGCTGAGCGAGGGGCTGGCTACTAGTCGGACAGCACCTTCCGACGGTTTTCGCCGTATGGCTTGCCGTGGCTTCTGGATGACCACGCCCAAAGCCACAGAGCCGACTTCTCGTCATCTGATGTCTGCAGCCCGCTGATGCGCTTATCGATCGCGGCAAGGGACGCGCCCTCGCGAGTCCAAACCGAGATCTCATCTCGTATGCCTGCCATGGGAGGCACCTCCTGGGTCGGAACCAAGTCCGCGCCCCGGTCGTGCCCCCTCCTCGTGCCGGACTACGGCGAACTACAGACGTTAGCGCGACTCGAGAGTTCGGCTGCCGGGGGGAAGGTCAGATCGACGCGACCGCGAGGTCATCGGACCGCCGAGCGGCTTCGTGTAAAGAAAACTCGTCCCCCAAAAGCGACTAACCAGCCTTCGTGCTGTAGCGTCGGCGCGGCGTTCCCGAGCGTGACGACCGCGATCCAGATCAGAACACTCGCGCCCGCGACACCCGGCCCAAGCCGCATCGCCCAGTGGAGGGTTGACATCGGCTGCCCGAGGGGCGAAGCTCCGCCGACATCAAGCCGCCGGGTAGCCCAGGGGATCGAATGTAGGGACACGGAGCCCCGGCCCAAGACCGGAGGTACCCATTCGTGAACCGACTTCGTTCGAAGCCGACCTTCGCAAGCAGCATCGTTGTCCGCTCTCGCAGATCGACGGGGATGGCGATCGCCGCAATCCTGATCGTTGGACTCGGTGCAGCGGGGTGCGGAAGTAGCAGTAGCAGTAGCAGTAGCAGTAGCACCACCACATCGACCACCGGGATCACCAAGACCGAGTTCCTCGTGAAAGCCAACGCGATCTGCACGGTGGGCAACAAGGTGCTCAACAAGGTGGGAGCGAAGCTGGGCAAGAGCCCGAGCCAGGCGCAGGTCACAGCCGTCGTGAAGGCCGCCTACGCGCCTTCCATTCAGGGTCAGATCAATGGGATAAGGGCCCTGGGTGCGCCGGCCGGAGACGAAGCCACGGTTACGAACATGCTCGACCTTGCCCAGGCGGATCTCAACAAGCTCAAGAGCGATCCCACTCTGCTGGTGAAGCAGAACGATACGTTCGCGAACTTCGCGAAGATCGCCCATCCTTACGGGCTTACCAAATGCGCCGCCGGTAGCTAGTTCGCGCTTTGAGGGCCAGGACAGTCGCAGGAGGGCGCTTTGGGGCGCCCTCCTGCCGACCCCTGGCAGGGACCGTTGACGGTGACGTCCCCGCGCGATGATCAGCCGGCAGGCAGCCCCTTTGTCCCGTAGGGCCGCCGACGCTGCGCGAGCTCGTCGAGGTCGGCAAATGCGCCCGATGACGGCTGGCGCTGCTGGTCGAACTCGCGCAGCGTCCTGATCGGCGTCACTCGTGCGGTTGCGGGAACGTCCTCGTTTCGAGCGATCCCGTCAAGGATCTCGACCATCTCGTCTCGGGTCATGCGCTCTTCCCGCGGCTCAGGATGTGGTGGAGGGCTTCGTCAACCTCGTTTCGCCCCTGCTCCTCGTGGAGCCGCAGGGCGCGTTCAACCGCGGCCATAGCGGTCACCGAGCCGTCTCGCGCCTGGTGGCTGAGCAGCTCGAGGACTTCGGCGTAGGTCAGGATTCGTGCGTCGTCAGGCATGGCTTGAAAACCCCCTCGTGGGTGTGTGGTCTGCCGCTCGGCGGCCCCAGAGCGAAAAGCGCCGCAAGATCCGACCTTCCCCCTGCCCGGTGCCCCGCTACCCGGTACTGGAATCGGGTAGCACCCCTTGTCCGGTCTCAAGCCCGAGCGTATCGTCGTCATGACGGATCGCCTAGAGGCACGGAACACGACATCGGTCGGGGCCTCGCATCCCGTCCAAGATGCCTCCTCCCGTGCCAGGGGGACCGGGAGGGAGCGAGCGGCTTCAAAGGAGTGAGGCGCTCGCTTCTTCGAGCCAGTGCGGGCGACGCGAGATACTGCGCGGGCGATGTCGCAAGAGAACGTGGAGATCGTGCGGCGGGCCCATGCGGGGGTGACCGTGACCCGCGTGCTGCCCCCGGAGCTGTTCGGCGCGGAGTTTGAACTCGATGCGAGAGAGGTCTCGCCGGATTTCGGGATCGTGCAGGGATACGAAGCTTCGCAGGCTGCCTTCGCCAGCTACTGGGAGACGTTCGAGGATTTCCAAACGGAAGTCGAAGAGGTCCTCCACGCGGACGATGAGCAAGTCGTCACCGCGATCCGCGACGGCGGCCGGATCAAAGGGAGCGACGCCGATGTGCAGAACCGCTACTTCCACGTCTGGGCCTTTCGCAACGGCAGGGCTATTCGGCTCTCCATCTACGGCGACAAGGATCGGGCCCTCGAAGCCGCCGGGCTTTCGGAGTAGGCGATG
>JBOGZB010000263.1:0-3393 GCA_050697175.1 Solirubrobacterales bacterium
CCCCTACCCGTTCGTGAGCATCGACCACGGCGCGGCGACCGTTGCGCTGGCGTGCTGCATCCCGGCGATCGCGGCGTACCCGTTCGCGACGCTCGCGCGAAGGAGGGCTCGATGAGCGACGACGCCCTGGTGCGGATCGAGTCGCTCGACTACCGGTACCCGAGCGCTCGCGGCGATTGCCTGCATGCGCTCGACCTGGAGATCGAGCCCGGCGAGATGGTCATCCTCGCGGGCGGCTCGGGATCGGGGAAGACCACTCTGCTGCGAGCCTGCTGCGGACTCGTTCCCCACTACTTCGGCGGGACGGTCGCGGGTGAGATCCGGATCGCGGGCCTCGACGTCCGCGACCACGGCCCCGCCGAGCTCGGCGGGGCGGTCGGCATGGTCGCTCAGGATCCCGAGACCCAGGTGGTCTCGACGACGGTTCGCGGCGAGCTCGAGCTGCCACTCGAGATGCGCGGCGCGCCGGCCGCGGGGATCGCGAGGGCGGTCGAGGAGGTGGCCCTGGCGCTCGGGATCCCGCAGCTCCTCGGCCGGACGGTGGACACGCTCTCGGGAGGCGAGCTCCAGCGGGTCGGCCTCGCGGCCGCCCTGGTCGGGCGCCCGAAGCTCGCCCTGCTCGACGAGCCGACCTCGCAGCTCGACCCGGTGGCGGGCGACGAGCTGATCGGGCTGCTTCGCCGGCTGAACGAGGAGTGGGGGATGGGAGTGATCCTGGCCGAGCACCGCCTCGAGCGCTGCCTGACGGCCGCCGACCGGGTGATCGCCATGGACCGGGGGCGGATCGCGTTCGACGGCGAGCCGGCCGGTTTCCTCGATTGGGCGATCGCCGACGGGGGAGCTCTCGCCACCCCGGCCGCCCGCCTGTTCGCCCTCGCGGGCCTTCGGCCGATCCCGGTGGGCGTCAAGCGCGCTCGCGCGGCGCTTCGCAGGGCTGGACTCGCGCCTCGCGGCGCGGAGTCGAACGGCTCGACCGCCCCCCGTCGCGGCTCGGGTTCCCGGCCGGCCGTCGAGGCCCGAGACCTGTGGGTCGAGCTCGACGCGGGCGCCGGCGGGCGCGACGTCCTGCGAGGGATCGACCTCGAGGTGCGGCGCGGCGAGTGCGTCGCGCTGATGGGTCGAAACGGGGCCGGCAAGACGACCCTCCTGCGGGCGGCGGCGGGTCGAGTCGAGCCGATCCGCGGCCGGATCGAGGCCGAGGCCGGCTGCGCGCTTCTTCCCCAGAGCCCGAGCGACCTCCTGGTCCGCGAGCGGGTGGCCGAGGAGCTTCCCGGAGACGCCGGCGCCGCGGCCCTCCGCGCGGCGGGGCTCGAGTGGGCCGGGGAGTCCGATCCCCGCGACCTCTCGGGCGGCGAGCGCCAGCGACTTGCCCTGGCGATCGTGATGGCCGGCCGGGCGGGCCCGGGCGCGGTCCCCGGCCTGGTCTGCCTCGACGAGCCGACCCGTGGAATGGATCGGGCCCGTAAGGAGGAGCTCGCCGCCTGGAGCGCCGAGCTGGCGGATCAGGGGGCCGCGGTGGTGATCGCGACCCACGACGTCGAGTTCGCGGCATCCTTCGCCGACCGGGTGGTCATGCTCGGCGAAGGCGACCTGATCGCCGACGGGCCGGTCGCCGAAGTGCTCTCCGGCGGCTGGTACTTCGCCACCGAGGTGGCGCGGATCCTCGGGGTCGGCGGGGCGATCTCGCCGGAGCGCGGCGCCGAGCTCCTCCGTGTTCGGTCCGCCGCCGCAGTGGAGGCGGCGCGGTGAGCTGGCAGCTGGTCGCCTACGCGATCCTCGGGCTCGTCCTGGCAGGAGGCTTCGTGTGGTTCGAGCGCTCGCGTCCCGGCGCGCGCATGGTGGCGCTGGTTGCCGCGCTGGCCGCGCTCGCGGTCGCCGGCCGGCTCGTCTTCGCGGCGATCCCGAACGTGGTCGCGACCACCGACATCGTCCTGATCACGGGCTTCGCGGTCGGCGGCGCACCGGGGTTCGCGGTCGGCGCACTGGCGGCGGCGGTGTCCAACATCTGGCTCGGACAGGGGCCTTGGACCCCCTGGGAGATGGCGGGCTGGGGGCTGGTCGGGCTCGGCGGAGCGGGGCTCGCCGCGGTGACCCGGGGGCGGGTCGGAAGGGTCGGGCTGGCCGTCGCCTGCGGGTTCGCGGGCCTCGCCTACGGCGCCCTGCTCGATCTCTCGGTCATGGTCGGCTACGGCGGCGAGCAGTCGCTCGAGCGCTACCTGGCGATCTCCGCGCGCGGGGTCCCTTTCAACATCGCTCATGCGGTCGGCAACGTGGCCCTTGCGCTGGCCGCCGGGCCCGCCCTCGTGCGGATGATCTCCCGCTACCGCAGCAGGTTCGAGTTCGATTGGCGCCCTCGGTCCCGAAGCCGGGCCGCCGCGGTCGGCGCGGTGCCGTTGGCGGCGCTGCTGGTCGCGGCGATCCTCGTCGTACCCGCCGGCGAGGCGCGGGCCGGCGGCGCGCGGCCGGCGCTCGGCTGGCTAGAGCGCGCACACAACTCGGACGGTGGCTACCCGGCCTCGCCGGGCTCGTCCTCGAGCGCCGCGATCACCGGCTGGGCGGCCCTCGGGCTCGAGGCATCCGGGGTCAACCCGCTCGACGTCGGACGGGCCGGGCGATCGCCGATCGACTTCATGCGGGCCGACCTCGACACGATTCGCTCGACAGGGGACCTCGAGCGGACGATCCTCGCCCTGGGCGGCGCGGGGGTGAGCCCGCGGCGGTTCGGAGGCCGCGACCTGGTCGCCGAGCTACGGAGGCGGCGCGGGCCGAGTGGCTCGTTCGAGGGCCAGGTCAACCTGACGGCGTTCGGGGTCCTTGCCCTGCGCTCGGCCGGGGCCCGGCCGTCCAGGCTCGCCGGCTCGGCCTCATGGCTTCGTCGCGCCCAGAACGGCGACGGGGGCTGGGGGTTCAGGTCCGGGGCGGGCAGCGATCCCGACAGCACCGGTGCGGCGCTTCAGGGCCTGGCGGCGGCGTCGGGCGGCGGCGCGACAGCGCGACGCGGGGCCTCCTACCTGCGGAGAGCCCAGAGGCCGGACGGGGGGTTCGCGCTCGCCGGCACCGGCTTCTCGAACGCGCAGTCGACCGCCTGGGCGATCCAGGGGCTGCTCGCCACCGGCGTGAATCCGGCCGCGGTCAGGGCGAAGGGCCATTCGCCGCTTCGCTACCTCGCCTCACGGCAGGCGGGCGACGGTCACTACCGCTACTCGTCGTCGAGTGATCAGACGCCCGTCTGGGTCACGGCCCAGGCGCTTGTCGCCGTCAAGCGCAGGGCCTTCCCGATCGCTGCCGTGGCTCGCTCGCGAGCGCGAGCCGGCGCGAATTCCCCCGCCCCGGACGCGTCGCCGGGCGCCCGCCGGGCCGGCGCCCATGCGGGCCCGCAGGCCGGGCCCGGCT
>JBOGZB010000264.1:0-3927 GCA_050697175.1 Solirubrobacterales bacterium
GCCCCCGCCCGCCCGTCGCGGCGGACCGCCCCCTCCCGCGTCGAGCGCCGGCCGTCCCGGGCGCCGATGCCTGTTCGCCTCGTGCCCGTCGCCGTCGGCCGAACGGCGGGCGCCGTGTCGGGGATCGCCGAGTCGGCCCCCGTCCGCCGGTTGACCCGCGGCCGCCTGTGGATCGGGCTCCTCGCGACCCTGCTGGTCGGGATCGTCGCCCTGAACGTCCTCTCCCTGAGCTACAACGCGACCGCGAGCCGGAGCGCCAAGCAGGTCGACACCCTGAAGCGCGAGATCTCGATCCTCCGTGCGCAGATATCCAAGGCCGGCGCCTCAGAGCAGCACCTCGCATCCCAGGGCGCCCAGCTCGGCCTGATCGTGCCCGAGCCGGGCGCGATCGCATACCTGCGCCCGAAGCCGGGCGACGCGGCGGCCGCCGCCCAGCGGCTCGCGTCGGGCGCGGTGAGCGCCGGGGGCTCCTCCGTCACGACGACTCCGCCGGTCGCGAGCCCGGCGACGGCGCCGCCCTCGACCGCGCCGGGCGTCGCCGTGACGCCGTGATCGAGCGCCGAATCGGCCTGCTGTTCGCCTGCTTTCTGCTGCTGTTCTGTCTCGCGATCGGCCGAGCTGCCTGGGTGCAGGGCGTGCAGGGCGCGGGCCTGAGCGCCGACGCAAACAGCCAGCACACCCAGTCGATCACCGTCCCCGGCCAGCGCGGCAGCATCCTCGACCGCCAGGGGCGCGAGCTGGCGGTCTCCGAGGATGCGGCGGACGTGGTCGCGACGCCCTATCAGGTGAAGCACCCCTCGGCGGCGGCCAGTCGGCTCTCGTCCGCCCTCCCCGTCTCCCGTGCCGACATCTACAAGGCCCTCTCGGACCGCTCCTCGGGATTCGCCTACGTCGCCCGCGCCGTGGACCTGAAGACCGCCGCCCGAGTTCGAAGGCTCGGGATCGGAGGGATCGCCACGGTCCCGGCGACCAGGCGGCTCTATCCGGAGGGAAAGCTCGCGACCCAGGTGATCGGGACGGTGGGAACCGACGGCCAGGGGCTGACAGGGCTCGAGGCATCCGACAACAGCCTGCTCGGCGCCGCGAGCGGCGAGCGGGCGGTGACCGTCGACGGCCTCGGGAAGGAGATCCAGCGCAGCACGATCTCCCCGGCCCAGCACGGTCAGGACCTGAAGCTCACGATCGACGCCCAGATCCAGGCCAAGACCGAGCAGGTGCTGGCCGGCATCGGAGCCACCTACCAGCCGAAGGACGCGACGGCGATCGTCATGAACCCCCGCAACTCCCAGGTCCTGGCGATGGCCGACTGGCCGACGGTCAACCCGGCCGACCCGGGCTCCGCGAACCCGCGCGACCTCCAGAACATGGCGACGGGATTCACGTATGAGCCGGGCTCGACGTTCAAGGCGTTCACGGTCGCCGGGGCCCTCCAGCAGCACATGGTCACCCCGAGCACGGTGTTCCAGCTGCCCACGGAGCTCCACGTCGCCGACCGGACGATCACCGACGCCGAGGCGCGGGGGCCGGTCAGCCTCACGGTGGCCCAGATCCTCGCGCAGTCCTCGAACGTCGGAGCGGTCAGGATCGGCCTGGGCCTCGGGGCGCAGCACTTCTACGACTGGGTGCGGCGATTCGGGTTCGCCGTCCCGACCGGGATCCAGTTCCCGGGCGAGGAGCGCGGGATCGTCCCCACCCCGTCGCAGTTCTCGGGATCGACGATGGGCAACCTCCCGATGGGACAGGGCCTCTCGGTGACCCCGATCCAGATGGCCGCCGCCTATTCGGCGATCGCCGACGGCGGCATCCTGCGCCCGCCGCAGCTCGTTCTCGACCAGGGCGAGACCAAGGTAGCCGAGCCGCCGGGCCGCCGGGTGATCAGCTCGGCGAACGCCGCCAAGCTTCGGCAGATGCTCGAGGGGGTCCTGGCTCCGGGCGGCACCGCGTCTGAGGTCAGCATCCCCGGGTACACCCTCGCCGGCAAGACCGGAACCGCCCAGGTCGCGATCAACGGCGGCTACTCGACCACCAAGTTCATCGCCTCGTTCGTTGGCTTCGCCCCGGCCAACAACCCGCGGCTCCTGGTCGCCGTGGTCGTCAACGACCCGAAGGGCGGCAACTACTACGGCGGCACGGTCGCCGCGCCGGCCTTCGGAGAGATCGCCAAGTTCGCCCTGCCCTACCTCGAGATCCCGCCCGACCAGGCCGGAACTGCCACGGCGGCACCCTAGAATCGCCGCGATGAAGCTCAGCGAGCTTCTCGCCGGCGCCGAGGTCGCCGAGCTCTCCGGCCCCGCGGGGGTTCAGGTGTCGGGCCTCGCCTACGACAGCCGCCGGGTCGAGCCGGGGAACCTCTTCTTCTGCGTGCCCGGCGAGCGCGCCGACGGTCACGAGTTCGCCCCGCGGGCGGTCAGCGCCGGCGCCGCGGCGCTCGTCGTTGAGCGGCTCCTGGACCTCCCCGTGGCCCAGGCCCGCGTCACGGACGCCCGCGCCGCGATGGCCGGCGCGGCGGTGCGCTTCTGGGGGGATCCCACGGCGCGGCTCGAGGTCGCCGGGATCACCGGAACCAACGGCAAGACGACCACCGCCTTCCTGGTCCGCCACGTGCTCGAGGCCGAGGGGATCCCGACCGGGCTGCTCGGCACCGTGAAGAGGGTGGTCGGAGGGGTCGACGAGGAGGTCGAGCGCACGACGCCCGAGGCGATCGATCTCCAGGAGACCTTTCACCGGATGCTCGAGTCCGGCGACCGCGCCTGCGCGATGGAGGTCTCCTCGCACGCGACCTCGCTCGGCCGGACCGCCGGGATCCACTTCGCGGTCGCCGTGTTCACCAACCTGACCCAGGACCATCTCGACTTCCACGGCGACATGGAGGCCTACTTCGAGGCCAAGCGAAGCCTGTTCGTGGCCCCGGGGGAGACCGTCGAAGCCGCGATCGTGAACGTCGACGACCCCTACGGCGCCCGGCTCGCCGCCGAGATCGGCGCCACGGGTAAAACGAAGCTGATCACGTTCTCGGCGGGCGGCTCGGACGCCGCGGACCTGCGGGCGCTCGACGTCGGCTTCGACGCCGCCGGGTCGCGGTTTCGCTGTCTGGGCTCCGAAGGGGAGGTCGAGATCCGGACCCCGCTGCCGGGGCACTTCAACGTCGAGAACACGCTCGCCGCGATCGGTGCCTGCGGGGCGCTCGGCGTCTCCCTCGGCGCCGCCGCGACGGCCCTCGCCGGGGCGGAGCGCGTCCCGGGGCGCTTCGAGCCGGTCGATCTCGGCCAGCCGTTCGCCGTGCTCGTGGATTACGCCCATACGCCCGACTCGCTCGACAACGTCCTTCGCTCCGCCCGCAAGCTGACCCCGGGGCGGCTGATCGCGGTGTTCGGATGCGGTGGCGATCGCGATCGCGACAAGCGTCCCCTGATGGGCGAGATCGGCGCCCGGCTCTCCGACGTCTGCGTGATCACCTCCGACAACCCACGCTCAGAGCCTCCCGACGCGATCATCGACGAGATCCTCGCCGGGATCGGCGAGACGGCCACCGGCGTCCGCGTCGAGGCCGACCGCCGGGCGGCGATCGCGCTGGCGCTCGACGAGGCGGAGCCGGGCGACACGGTCGTGATCGCGGGCAAGGGCCACGAGCAGGGCCAGGAGCTGGCCGGCGGGCGCAAGATCCCCTTCGACGACCGCCGCGTCGCCGCGGACGAGCTGGGCCGGCGGGTCGGTCGGTTCGAGCAATGATCGAGCTGGCCCCAGATCGGATCGCGTCGGAGTCGGGCGCCGAGGTGATCCGCGCCGGAGGCGGCGGGCGCCCCGAGCGCGTCGTGATCGACTCCCGCCAGGTGCGCCCGGGGGACCTGTTCTTCGGCCTGTCGGGCGAGCGCTCCGACGGCGGGGAGTTCGCCGCCACGGCGCTCGACGCGGGCGCATGGGGGGTCG
>JBOGZB010000265.1:0-5051 GCA_050697175.1 Solirubrobacterales bacterium
GGGTCCCCTTGCCCGACATCCTCGAGTACCGGCCATCGAGCGTGTCCATCACCGAGCCGACGATGAACGCGACGCCGGCCAAGAAGAAGAGGCGCTCGAGGATCAGGGCGGCCGCGGCGAGGTTGAGGATCAGGCCGGTGAGTGAGATCGCGTTCGGCGTCAGGCGCGACTCGATCAGCCGGCCGCGCGCGTAGGAGCGCAGCCCGTCCGCCGTACGCACGCGGCGGAGCTGGCCACCACCCGGAACCTCCGATTCCACGCGAAGGAAGCTATCGAGCGAGTCAGGCGGTGGCTTCGTCGACCGCGTCGTCACGCCACGACCACGCATCGGGGCGAAGCCGGGCGAGTTGCCGCGCGGTCGCCGCCGCCATGCACGCGACGGCCGCCCCCGCGGCGGCGTCGAACCAGAAGTGGTTCGCGGTCACCACGATGACGAAGAAGACGAGCAGCGGATAGGTGGACCAAAGCGCTCGCGCCCAGGCGCTGCGCACCAGGTTCATCGCCGGGACGGCGATCATCAGCGAGAAGGCGATGTGCATGCTCGGCACCGCCGCGTACGGGTTGACCAAGAGGCCCGTGAACGACGAGTCCTGGTGGCTGTTGGTGAAGGCGCTGATCGTGTCGGTGAACCCGGCGCTCGGGAACATCCGCGGTGGCGCCGTGGGAAACAGCCCGTAGCCGAGCAGCGCGAGGCCCATCGCGACGAGGAACATGTTGCGAACGAAGTTGAAGTTGTCGTTGCGGCAGATGTACAGCCAGAGCAGGAACGCCGTGGTGATCACGAAGTGGCTGTTGAAGTACATCCAGTTCGCGGCGTTGATGATCCACTGGTGGGCGAGGAAGGCCTGCTGGAAACCGGGCTCGAAGAAGGTGCCCAGCGAGCGCTCCAGGTGCATGATGTGGAGGCCGTTCGCGATCGCCGTCGCGTGGCGCCCCTCGGCTACGCCGCGAACGACCTGATAGCCGTTGTAGGCAACGAAGAAGAGGAGGGCCTGTCGAAAGAGGTCGCTCCAGCCACGGGGCAGTCGACGACCGAGCATGTGGACGAGGCGAGCCACGGGCGTTGCGAGATTGTAAACATGGGCCGGCGGGACATCCCGCTCGGGCGGCGGAGCGCGAATATCCTCGACCCGTGACCTGGAGGCGTCCCTCGAAGCAGCGGGTACGTCGTATCCGCGACCGGCTGCGCGAGCTGTACGGCCGCCCGGTCAACGACCCGCACGGCGATCCGATCGCCGAGCTGGTCCGCACGGTGCTTTCGCAGAACACCTCCGATCGGAACCGCGACGTCGCCTATGAGAGGCTCACGGGCCGATTCGGAGATTGGGAGGCGGTTCGCGACGCGCCCCGGGCCGAGGTCGTCGAAGCGATCCGCCCGGGCGGCCTGGCCAACACCAAGGGACCGCGAATCCAGGAGATCCTGCGCGGGCTTGGAGAGCCCCCCGACCTCGACTGGCTGGCCGACGCGCCCCGCGACCCCGCGATCGAGTTCCTCACCTCGCTCCCGGGTGTGGGGCGAAAGACCGCCGCCTGCGTTCTGATCTTCACCTTCGATCGCCCGGAGATCCCGGTGGACACCCACGTCCACCGGGTCGGAGGGCGGCTCGGCCTGTTCGCCGAGAACGCATCCCCCGAGGTCGCCCACGACGAGATGCTGCGGGTGGTCGACCCCGAGGACTCCTACGAGCTCCACATGAACCTGATCAGCCACGGACGCGCGATCTGCCGCCCGCGGCCCCGTTGCGGTGAATGCGGGCTTCGGCGGATGTGCCCGTACTGGAAACGCCTCGACTCCGGGGCCCGCGAAGCGAAACTCACGGGCGGCCGGCGAGGCGATCGCTAAAGGTTTGTGTTCTTGCGGCCGATAGACGACTCGCAGTAGTGTTGGCTCAGTGGCGAGCCCACGCCCGCCGGCGCGAGCTCCGCGCCGAGGGACGCCTGGGGTTGACGACGCCTCCTCCAGCCTCAGCGCCTCGGCGCGGAGCTCGGCCGGATGCGGCCCCCGGGCACGCCGCGGCCCTTCGCTCGCGGCGGGAGCATCGCGCCGGGATGGTTGGCGCGCAGGTGGCGTTAGTATCTCGGCGCCGTCGCCCTCGACCCGGGCCGGCCAAAGGGAATGAGCAAGCGACCCCTCGTCATCTTCGGGATTCTCGCGGCCATCTGCCTCATCGCGCTGCCGGCTTGGGCGTTGAGCCAGAAAGGCGGCAGCGACGCGTCCCAGGGCAGCACGGTCCCCGCCGACCAGAAGCAGGGGATGCAGCTCTTCCAGATCAACTGCGGCGCATGCCACACGATGGCCGCCGCCGGTACCGACGGGCAGGTCGGCCCCAATCTCGACCAGCTCCTGGCCACGGGTCCGAAGAGCGCCAGTGCCGTGAAGGGCAACGAGTCGCGCGTCGTCAGCGCGATCGAGAACGGGCTCTCCGGGAGGATGCCCAAGGGGATCCTCCAAAACACCCAGGCGACGCTGGTCGCGCAGTTCGTCGCCGAGAACGTCGCCTACATCCAGCCCTGAGCCGGTTCTCGCGCGCCGGCACCGTCGGAGCGACTCCGCCCCGGGATCGCGCCGGGCGGACGGATTGCCCTACCTGAAAACGGGGGGCCACACCCGCCCCTGCGCCGAGCCGCTGTTACTGTCGCGGGGGAACGGAGTTGAGAGTCAGCCGGCGCTAACCGGTTGCCAGGGAAGGAGCCGGGTTGTTGCAGAGAGCCACTAGTGAGCCCCGTCGTCGTGCCTGGGGTCGTTGGATCGTCGCATCGGCCGCGATCGCGGCCTTCGCGCTGATCGCGCCCGCCGCGTCGGTGGCCAAGAAGCCCGAGCGCGTCCGGGTGATGTCGCGGAACCTCTATCTCGGCGCGGACCTGACGCCCGGGACCAGCGCGACGAGCTTCCAGGAACTGACCAACGCCGCAGGGCAGATCCTCAACCAGGTCGACGTCAACGACTTCCCGACCCGGGCCAAGGGCCTCGCTCAGGAGATCCTCAACCGAAACCCGGACTTGGTCGGCCTCCAGGAGGCCGCCCTGTGGCGCGACGCGCCGTGCGCGGACAGTCCCATACCGCCGTCGGCGACGCACGTCCACCCCGGCGGCGACTTCCTGAAGCTGCTCATGGATCAGCTCAACTCAGGCCAGAAGCGGTACCGACTCGTGATCGCGAAGCCCGAGTTCGACTTCCAGATTTGGGCCAACACGGACGGCAATGAGATGACCGGCACCCCGATGGGGTGCGACATCGAGGGTCGCCTGACGATGCGTGACGCGATTCTCACGAGGGTCGGCAGGGTCCAGACGACTGATGCCAAGAGCGGGACGTTCGACACGCTGCTCCAGGTGACCCCCGGCGGCTACCCGCTGAACGTCACGCGGGGCTGGACGAGCGTCAACGCCAAGGTCAAGGGCAACAGCAAGCTCAGCGACACGCGGTGGTTCCGTTTCGTCGATACCCACCTCGAGGCGTTCGACAACCAGCCCAGCAACCACACCAACCAGGGCACCGACGTCGGCAACGGCGAGGTGCGCCAGGCGCAGGCGAACGAACTGATCGCCAATGGCGGGCCGGCGAACAGCTCGCTGCCGGTGATCCTGGTCGGCGACCTGAACTCCGACACGAGGACGCCGATCATCCCCGGTGACGAGTTGGCCGATCAGGACCTGCTCAGCGCCGGGTTCAAGGAGAGGAGCACCTACAACCCGCTGGGATGCTGCCTCAACACGGCCGTGCTCACGGTGGGTAGCGGCGGAAACGCGTCGCAGTTCGACCACAAGGTCGATCACATCATGACCGACGCTCCCGGCCAGTTGAAGCTGGTCGACTCGCTGACGACGGGTCGGACGCCGCACAACGGGTTCTGGGACTCCGACCACGCCGGACTGTTCAGCACCCTGGACTTCAAGTAGCCGAGGGCCCAGGGAGCAGCGCTCGACCCGCCCCGCTCGCACGAGCGGGGCGGGTCATTCGCGCGCGCCGAGACCCGCCCGCCGAGAGCTCAGGACACACGCAGGGATCTGCTAGTCTCGGACTCAGATTTCTTTGCATAACTGACTCAACAGGAGGGTCTAAGTGGGTAAGACGATCGGAATCGACCTAGGGACGACCAACTCGTGCGTGGCGGTGCTCGAGGGCGATGACGCAACCGTGCTCGAGAACTCCGAGGGGGGCAGGACGACGCCGTCCGTGGTCGCCTTCACCGACTCGGACGACCGGCTGGTCGGTACGGTCGCCAAGCGCCAGGCGGTCATGAACCCCGAGAACACCGTGTTCTCGATCAAGCGCTTCATGGGCCGCAAGGAGGCCGAGGTCAAGGAGGAGGAGACGATCGTCCCTTACGAGGTCGTCGCCGGCCCCAACGGCGACGTGCGCGTCGACGTGCGGGGCAAGCAGTACTCGCCCCCGGAGATCTCGGCGATGATCCTCTCCAAGCTCCGCGCCGACGCCGAGGCGAAGCTGGGCGAGACGGTCGACTCGGTCGTGATCACCGTCCCCGCCTACTTCAACGACGATCAGCGCCAGGCGACCAAGGACGCCGGGAAGATCGCCGGCCTCGACGTGAAGCGGATCATCAACGAGCCGACCGCCGCGTCGCTCGCCTACGGACTTGACAAGGAGGCCGACCAGACGATTCTCGTCTTCGACCTCGGCGGCGGCACCTTCGACGTCTCGGTGCTCGAGATCGGCGACGGCGTGTTTGAGGTCAAGGCGACCGCCGGTGACAATCACCTCGGCGGCGACAACTTCGACAAGGCGCTCGTCGACTGGCTGGTGGCCGAGTTCAAGAAGGCCCAGGCGATCGACCTGAGCGCCGATCCGATGGCGCTGCAGCGGCTCTACGAGGCGGCCGAGAAGGCCAAGATCGAGCTGTCCTCGGCCACCACCACCCAGATCAACCTGCCCTTCATCACGATGGGCGAGAGCGGCCCGAAGCACCTCGACACCCAGCTCTCGCGGGCGCGGCTCGAGGAGCTCTGCCACGACCTGCTCGAGCGGCTGGTCGGCCCGACCAAGCAGGCGCTCGAGGACAGCGGCGTGGGCGGGAAGATCGACCACGTGG
>JBOGZB010000266.1:0-1654 GCA_050697175.1 Solirubrobacterales bacterium
ACGACTGTGCGAGCACCGAGCTCGACGTCGGCGACGAGTGCGTCGTGAGTGCCGGCGAGATCATCCCGAGTGCCGGCGAGGTGATCGAGGGGATCGCGACCGTCGACGAGTCGGCGATCACCGGCGAGTCGGCACCGGTGATTCGCGAGTCCGGAGGCGATCGCAGCGCGGTCACGGGCGGAACCCGCGTCCTCTCGGACAAGATCTTGGTCGAGATCACCCAGGAGCCCGGGCAGTCATTCCTGGATCGGATGATCGCCCTGGTCGAGGGGGCGGAGCGCCGAAAGACTCCGAACGAAGTCGCGCTCGGCATCCTCCTGGCGGCGCTGACGCTCGTCTTCGTGTTTGTGGTCATGTCGCTTCGCCCGTTCGCGACCTTCGCCGGCACCAACGTCTCGATCACCACGCTGATCGCCCTGCTGGTCGCGTTGATCCCCACCACGATCGGAGCGCTGCTTTCGGCGATCGGGATCGCCGGCATGGACCGGCTGGTGCGCCGCAACGTCCTCGCCCTCTCCGGTCGCGCCGTGGAGGCGTCGGGCGACGTGGACGTCCTGCTGCTCGACAAGACGGGGACGATCACGCTCGGAAACCGCGAGGCGACCGACTTCATCCCGATGCCCGGGGTCACCGACGCGGACCTCGCGGAGGTCGCGCAGATGGCATCGCTCGCCGACGAGACGCCGGAGGGGCGCTCGATCGTCGTCTTGGCGAAGCAGTACGGGATCCGCGAGCACGACTTCGCGGGCCACGAGCCGAGCTTCGTCCCGTTCACCGCCGAGACCAGGATGAGCGGGGTCGACTTCAACGGCACGCGGCTCCGCAAGGGTGCCGGCGACGCGATCCGGACCTGGGTCGCCGCCGAGGGCGGAAACGCACCGCCCGAGCTCTCCGAGCAACTCGACCGGATCGGCCGCGATGGCGGCACCCCGCTCGCCGTGGCCCGCGACAACCAGGTCCTCGGCGTGATCTACCTGAAGGACATCGTCAAGGAGGGGATGGCGACCCGTTTCGAGCAGCTTCGGTCGATGGGAATCCGAACCGTGATGGTCACCGGGGACAACCGCCTCACGGCGGCGAAGATCGCCGAGGAATCGGGCGTCGACGACTTCCTCGCCGAGGCCACGCCGGAGCGAAAGCTCGCGCTGATCAAGGAGCAGCAGGCGGACGGCCGGCTGATCGCGATGACCGGCGACGGGACCAACGACGCCCCGGCGCTCGCCCAGGCCGACGTCGGGGTGACCATGAACACGGGCACTCAGGCAGCCCGAGAGGCGGGCAACATGGTCGACCTCGATTCGAACCCCACGAAGCTGATCGAGATCGTCGAGGTCGGCAAGCAGCTGCTGATCACCCGCGGAGCGCTGACCACCTTCTCGATCGCCAACGACATCGCCAAGTACTTCGCGATCCTGCCGGCGATCTTCGTGACCACCTGGGCCGCAGCGGGCGAAAAGGGCCCGCTCGACGCGCTCAACATCATGTCCCTCGGAACGCCGCGCTCGGCGATCCTCTCCGCGGTGATCTTCAACGCCCTGATAATCCCGTTGCTGATCCCGCTCTCGCTCAGAGGTGTCCGCTACCGGCCCATCGGCGCCACCGCGCTGCTGCGCCGCAACATCCTGATCTACGGCCTCGGCGGTCTGATCGTCCC
>JBOGZB010000267.1:0-5496 GCA_050697175.1 Solirubrobacterales bacterium
CTGGGGCACCCTGACCGGCGCCGTCTGCTTCGCGGTCGGCGGCGTCATGCAGGGCTTCGAGCGACCCCACTGAGCCGGCCGGCGCTCGTCCGGGTCAGGAGTGCGCGATGCCGCGGGCGATCAAGAAGACGCCGAACAGCGCGCAGACAACCGTGGCTATCCGGCGGCCGTTGGCGGCGAGCAGGCGATCCATGCGGGCGACCAGCGCGTCGGTTCGCTGCGGCGCGAAGACCAGCCCCAGCCACGGGATCTCGGCGAGCGCGAACATGATCACGTTGAAGAGGAGGATCTGGGAGGCGACCACCCCGGCCGGATGGTGGCCGGCGGCGATGTCCTTCAGCGCGATCAGATAGCTGGCGCCGGGAAGGTTGATCGCAAGCCCGGCCGCGAACACGATCGGCACCGAGCCTCGGGCCAGGATCCGCTGCGACCACGGCTCGCGCCCGTCGTCGGGCTGGGGCGGCTTTCGCGACTGGCGGCGTTCCCGCACCCGCTGGTCGGCGCGTCCGGCGAGCGCCACCGCGACGAGCAGCGCGAGGCCGCCGACCGCGATGTCCGCGCCCCAGCTGAGCCGTGACCTGCTCGTGTCGAGCGTCGCCGACGCGTCGAGGGCGCCGACGATCACGAACCCCAGCACGACGCTGATCGTCAGCCCTCCGGCCAGATATGCGCTGAGGAGCTTGAGCCGCCGCGGCTGGGAGAGCAGGATCACCACCGCGGCGAGAAGGGTCGGGTAGAGCGCCGCTGAGAGGGCGAGGATGAGCAACTCCACGCGCGAGAAGCTAGCGCGCCGACCGCCGAAGGCTGAACATCGGTCCAGCGGCGCCGGGGGAGCTGCCGACGGCCCCCGATCGGCCGCGCTAGCCTCGTTCGCGATGAATCGAGCAGGGACGACGGCCGCCTTGGTCGCCGCGGCGTTTCTTGCGCTCCTCGCCTGGGCGGCGACGGCGCCCGCCGGCCATGCGAAGCCGAAGACGAGCCGGGTGAGCGTCAGCTCGACGGGCAGAGAGGGTGGAGCCTCCAGCGACTTCCCCTCGGTCTCGGCGAACGGCCGCTACGTCTGCTTCGAGTCGCTCAACAAGTTCGTCGGCGGCGACGCAAAGATGGACGACGACGTCTTCGTCCACGACCGCAAGACCGGCAAGACGAAGCGCGCCAGCGTCAAGTCGAACGGCGACGAGGCTCCCGGGTTCGCCAGCAGCGACAGTTGCTCGATCTCGGGGGATGGGCGCCTGGTCGCATTCCGCTCCGACGCCGCGCTGGTCGGCGGCGACACCAACGGCTACGAGGACGTCTACGTGCACGACATGAACACGGGTAAGACGACCCGCGTCAGCGTCAAGTCGAACGGCGACCAGGTCTTCGCCGACAGCAGCGACCCCAGGATCTCCGCCAACGGCCGCTTCGTCGCCTGGGACACCACCGCGGCGCTGTCGAATGCCGACGTGAACCTTCATGCGGACGTCTACCGCCACGACCTGAGCAGCGGCAAGACCCAGCAGGTGAGCCTTCGAAGCACTGGCTCGCAGCCGGTCGACGGGGACAGCACCGAGCCCTCGCTCTCGGCCAACGGCGAGAAGGTCGCCTTCCAGTCCGACGACGGCCAGATGACCGCGGACACCGACTACCAGTTCGCGATCGACACGGACGTCTTCGTTCGGAACATGCAGGCGGGCAAGACGGTCCGAGCGAGCCTGAGCTCGAACGGAGACGAGCCCACGTATCCGGGCCAGACTCCTCCTTCGAACGTGAACTCGAACCATCCGGTGATCTCGGCCAACGGCAAGTTCGTCGCCTTCCGCTCCTTCGGCATCTACAACGGCTCCGACGACCAACCGAACTACGACGACGTCTTCGTCCGTAACCTCGACACTCACAAGACCTCGCTGGTCAGCCGGAAGTCGAACGGCGATCAGGCTCCCGGAGACAGCGCCTACACCGATCCCCACCCGATCGAGATCTCCGGCGACGGTCGCTTCGTGGCCTTCGACTCACTTGCGAGACTCTCCGGCCAGGACACGGACACCGTCGGGGACGTCTACGTCCGAGATCGCAATGCGGGCAAGACGAAGCTCGTCACCGTGAAGTCAAACGGCGACCAGCTCGGCGGCACCGATGCGGCGCTCCCCTCGCTGTCGGAGGACGGCAAGTGGGTGGCCTTCGCCTCCGCGGACCCCTACGTCGGCGACGACCACAACAACGAGTCCGACATCTTCGAGCGCGGCCCGCTTCGCTAGGGTCGCCGGCGTGCCGGCACGGGTTCTGATCCTGGGAGCGGGCTTCGGCGGCCTCGAGCTCTCGACGACGCTCTCCGAGGCGCTCGGTGACGACGCCGACGTGACGCTGATCGACAAGGGCGACGCGTTCGTGTTCGGCTACTCGAAGCTGGACGTGATGTTCGGCCGCGCGACGTCTGAGGCGGTTCGGCTTCCGTACCGCGACTTCGCCAAGCCGGGGGTGAGGCTGCTCCGCGAGACGATCACCGCAATCGATCCCGCGGCCCGGCGCGTGACCACCGACGCCGGCGCCCACGAGGCCGACCTGGTGGTGGTGGCGCTCGGCGCGGACTACGACTACGCCGCGACGCCGGGCCTCGCCGAGGGTGGCAACGAGTTCTACTCGGTGAGCGGCGCCGAGACGCTCCGCGAGCTGCTGCCCGGCTTCTCGAAGGGGCACGCGATCGTCGGGGTTTGCGGGGCGCCGTTCAAGTGCCCGCCCGCGCCGAGCGAGGCCGCGCTGCTCCTGCACGACCACCTGTCGCAGCGTGGTGTGCGGGGTGATTGTGAGATCACCTTCGTGCTTCCGCTCCCGAGCCCGGTCCCTCCGTCACCCGAGACGTCGCAGGCACTCCTCGCCGCGTTCGCGGAGCGCGACATCCGGTTCGTCCCGGGAGTCCGGGTCAAGGCGCTGGACTCCGACCGAGGCGTGGCCGTCATGGATGACGGCAGCGAGTTGCCCTACGACCTCTTCCTGGGCGTGCCGAGGCATCGCGCTCCCGACGTGGTGATCGAGAGCGGGATGACGACCGATGACGGCTACGTGCCGGTCGACTCGCGGACGCTCGCCACGCGCTTTCCCGGCGTCTACGCGGTCGGCGACGTCGCCACGGTCGGGGTGCCCAAGGCGGGCGTGTTCGCGGAGGGGGCGGCGCGCGTCGTCGCCGCCTCGCTGATCGCGGAGATCAGGCACCAGGAGCATCCCGGGGGCTACGACGGGCTCGGGTCCTGCTACATCGAGTTCGGCGCTGGCCGGGTCGGCCGTGTCGACGTGGATTTCCTCTCGGGCCCGACCCCGACCGGGACCTTCCACGAGCCGTCCGCGGCCCTTGTGGCCGAGAAGGAGCGCTTCGGGTCGAGCCGCCGGGCCCGCTGGTTCGGCTCCTGACCTCCCCTCCCGCCTGGGGAGGTCGACGGGAGGGGGGACGGCGGCCCGAGGGCGCGGAGAGCGGCCGCGACGGGTCAGCGACTGCTGATCAGGTGCACCCCGCCGTTGGCCTCGGTGATCACGCCCGTCCCGGGCGCGTAGGTCTTGAACTCGACCTCCGGGGGCGGTCCGGCGTTCTCCCGGACCTTGATCACGTGGTGGTAGCGTCGGCCGGCGACGCGCTCGTTCCGTCCCACGGCGACGATGTGGTCGGTTTCGTGGGTGACGCCTGGAACGTCCTCGGACTTGTAGGAGTCGCCGAGCTTCGGGTGGGCCGGCATCAGGATCCCGGGGGTTTGGGTGTCGCGACCGAGCCGCCATTGACCCTCATGACTGACCGGCTTGTGGGGCGCGTACTCGTTGACGTCCTCGCCCAGGTAGTAGACGGTGCCGGCAGTGTCCTGCGCGAAGTAGTCGACCGTCTTCTCGATCACGCGATGTGCCTTGACGTCGGTGACGACGTCGTGCACGACGGCCGCCTTGACCGGGCTGTGGTGGTAGCGGAACGCCTTGGTCCGGTGCCGGAGCGTCCGCACGACCCGCAGGTGCTGGCCGGTGTCGACTCCCTTGAGCACGGTTCGATGGAACTTCGAGATCGGCAGGAAGGGGTTGGTGATCTTGGCCGAGCTGTGGTTGAAGACAACGGCCCGATTCGCCGCCTGCGGGATCGTGCCTTCGGCCGACACCGCGCTCGCCGCGAGTCCAAACGTCGCGAGCGCCACGGCGCCGAGGGTCAGGCCCGCGGCGATTCTTGGATTGCAACGCATCTGGGTTCTCCTTTCAGTGGAAGTGCGGCGAGTCTTGCGGGGGGCGATGAACGTCCCGTGAAAGCGCCGCCACGGCCTGGGCGGCCCGACCGGCGCGACAACGAAAGAGGGCGAGCCCCGAAGGCCCGCCCTCTTTTGCTGATCCGGTTTCGGCTAGGCAGTCAGTCCGTCGATCAGCCCTGACCCCAGTCGCCGTCAGGCGAGGTGGTGGCAGACGGCGCCGGACAGCCGTTCGTGTTCGCCGGCGTGCACGAGAGGGTCGTGGTGCCGTTCGCAGCTCGAGAGATGCTGAACGCCTCGCCGACGCTCGAGGTCACCGTGACCGTGTAGGTGTTCGCCGTCTTGGCGGGCACCGTGAGGGTGGCGCCGTTCAGGGTCGGCTCGATGGCCTGAAGGGCCGCGGGAGTCGAGGCCGCGTACGAACCGCCGTTGTCGGTGGCGAACGTCTCCATCGCCGTCTCTGCGGTCCGGGCCGCCGCCTTGGCGCTCGCGTCCTTGGCCTTGTTCCTCTGGTTGAAGAACGCCGGGATCGCGATCGCGGCCAAAAGCCCCAGAATGAGCATGACGACCAGGAGCTCGACCAGCGTGAAGCCGGACTCGTCCCTGACCATCTTCTGACGGAGCTTGAGAATCATCTAGTTCCTCCTTCGGAACCGTTCCGTTCCGCCAGAGCCCGGATCGCCTACGTAAGTCCCGCGCCAGGGCACTGGCCTTGTACGGGAACAGACATCGACGGACGGCCCGAACCCTTTAGGGGCCTAGGGGGTACATGCGTCCACCTGGGTGCCAGCACCCAGGTCCCGACGGGGACGCTCGAATGGTGCCGGGTTAGGGGAAGAAGACCGAGGCGTTGTTGCCGCCGGTGCACACCACCGTGCTGCCGGTGCTGCCGCAGGCCATCTCGTAGGTCGTGTTGGTGACCGGGCTGTAGGCCTTGATCAAGACGTTGCCGCCGCCGCTTCTCTCATACGCCGAGCGGACGTTTGTCGCAAATGAGCACGAGGTGCTGGGGCCGACCGAGAGGTCGCCGCCGCACGAGGTCGAGCCGGCCGAGGTCGAGCTCGACGACGAGGTCGTGGTCGTCGTGGCCGGCGTCGTGGTGGTCGTCTGGCCCGAGCCCTTCTTCTGCTGCTTCAACTGCTGCTGGAGCTGCTTCAGCTTGTCCTCGGTGCGCTGTTGCTGGGCCGCCGCGCGTCGCGCGTTCTGGATCTTCTGCTGCTGGGCGAGCTGGTCGGCCGCGCTCGTGCTGTCGCCGCTCGAACCACATCCGGCGGCGAGCAGCGCGACTAGCCCCGCGAGCGCGACG
>JBOGZB010000268.1:0-1572 GCA_050697175.1 Solirubrobacterales bacterium
GCTCTCGGCCCAGGAGAGGTTCTGGGGCCGGGGGAGAAGCTGCTGCGCCTGGACCTTTGTGAACTGGGCAAAGGAGCCCCAGGTCGTCTCGTAGCCCCAGATCTCCTGGCTCGGCGCGGCCATCGGGTCGAGCCCGTGGACCTCGACGTCCTCGTAGGAGGCCTGGTTGCAGTGGACCACGACCTCGTCGCCCGGCTGCCAGCGGGTGACGCCCTCGCCGACCTTCCAGACGACCCCGGAGGCGTCGGAGCCGCCGATGTGGTGGCCGTACTCGGGGTGGTCGCCGTAGTTGAACACCGAGACCGGCTTGCCGAGCGCCGCCCAGACGTTGTTGAAGTTCACGCCCGCCGCCATCACCCGCACGATCACCTCGAAGGCCCCGGGCTCGGGCACCTCGATCTCCTCGATCTGGAAGGCGTCCTTGGGCTCGCCCTCGCGGTCCGCGCGGATCACCCACGCCGCCATGGTCTCCGGCACCTCTCCCGGCTCCACGTCCAGCTTCGAGACCTCGGACACGTCTACGGCCACGGATTCCCCTTCGATCGGTTGCGGCGGCATCGTAGCGTCAGGTTCGTGTCCGAGGTCACGACTACCTTCGTGAGTTCCCATGGAGGCATCCGAGAAGCCACAGCTTTCGATCGAGGAGCCGCACGCCGACGGCGCGGGCATCGTCCGAGCGCTCGACGACCGGCTCGTTATCGAGCGCCTCACGGTCACAGACGAGCGCGCGACGCGAGTCGTGCGCGAGCGCGCCGAGGCCGGCCAGGAGGCGGCGCGCGCCGTCGCCGACGCGATCGAGATCGGCGCGCGCGTCCTCGACCGCGAGGATGCCGCCGCGGAGGTCGACTACGTGAAGGCCGAGTTCGAGCGCCAGGCCTCTGACCTGCGGACCAGGCTGGTGCGCGCCGTCGAAGCGGGCGACGAGCAGCTCGCGGAGCGGATCGCCCTGAGCTTCGACGGAACGCGAGACGGCTCCGTCCAGCAGCAGATCTCGGCGCTGATCGGGCGCGCCCTGGACGAGCAGCGGACGGCGCTCCTGAAGCAGTTCTCGGCCGAGGACGGCGCCAACCCCCTGACCGACTTCAAGGGCGCGGTCGTGCGTGCCATGCGCGACCTCAGCGCCCGCCAGCAGGCCGACAGCGAGGCGAATCGGAAGCGGATCGAGCAGCTCACGCGTGAGCTCGTCGAGCGCAAGGAGCGAGAGCAGGCCGATCTGCGGGTCGCCGAGGCCGAGGAGGCCGGGACCCGCAAGGGACGCACCTTCGAGGAGCTCGTGCACGCCGAGATCGAGGCGATCGCCGGCGCCCAGGGCGACGCCGCGCATCACGTCGGCGACGCGACCTCGGAATCCGGCGGCAAGAAGGGGGACACCGTGGTCGAGCTCGGGGCGGGGATCGGCCCGGCGCTCGGGACGGTCGTCTACGAGGCCAAGAACCGCAAGCTCTCCAAGAACGACGCATGGATCGAGCTGAACGCCGCGATGGGCGAGCGAGACGCGGCGTACGGGGTGCTGATCGTGGCGGGAGACGACAAGGTCCCGTCCGGCCTCGAGGACCTGACCGAGTATCAGGG
>JBOGZB010000269.1:0-2310 GCA_050697175.1 Solirubrobacterales bacterium
GCCGGGCAGGCGGCGGCGCACAGCGAGCAGCCGACGCACTTCTCGAGCTCCGTGTCCTCGAAGCGATGAAGCTTGTGGCGGCCGCGAAAGCGGGGATAGACGGGGGTCTTCTCCTCGGGATACTGGATCGTCACCGGCCCTTCTACGATCCGCGCGAAGGTCGTCTTCAGGCCCCGGAGGGTCTCGCCGAAGGCCCGGTACGCCCCACCGATCCCGCCCGGCTCCGGCCCCCGCTGCACCGACACCACGCTCTCGTCGGGAAGATACGGAAACTCGCTCATGTCACGGTCACCAGGACCGCCGTGACGAGCACGTTCAGGGTCGCGAGGGGCAGGAGCACCTTCCAGCCGAGCGACATCAGCTGGTCGTAGCGGGTCCTCGGCAGGGTCGCGCGGATCCACATGAACAAGAACAGGAAGCCGAAGATCTTGACGATCACCCAGATCGGGTCGAGCCACCCGGGCCCGGGTCCGTGCCAGCCGCCGAGGAAGAAGGTCACCGCGACCCCCGAGATCACGAACATCTCGATGTACTCGGCCATCGCGTAGGACCCGTACCGCATCCCGCCGTACTCGGTTCCGTACCCGGCGACCAGCTCGGCGTCGGCCTCCGGCAGGTCGAAGGGCGCCCGGTTGGTCTCGGCGAAGCCGGCGATCATGAAGATGAGGAAGCCGACGGCCTGGGGGACGATGTACCAGATCTGGCCCTGTGCCTCGACCACCGAGACCAGCGACAGTGAGCCGGCCATCATCACCACCCCGAGAAGGGCGAGGCCCATCGAGATCTCATAGGAGATCAGCTGAGCGGCGGCGCGCATCGCTCCGAGGAAGCTGTACTTGGACCCCGACGCCCAGCCGCCGAGCAGCAGGCCGTAGAACGCGATCGAGCCGAAGGCGAAGAAGTAGAGGATCCCGATCGGGACGTCGATCCCGTAGAAGCCGACCCCGTTCTTGACGTCGCCGAAGGGGAGGATCGCCATCGTCGCCACCCCGGTGAAGACGACGATCGCGGGGGCGATCGGCCACAGAAACGGGATCGCGTTCTCGGGCCGGTAGTGCTCCTTGGTTACCAGCTTAACGGCATCCGCCAGCGGTTGGAGGAGGCCGTAGGGGCCGACCCGGTTGGGCCCGTAGCGGGCCTGGAAGCGCCCCAGGAGCTTTCGCTCCAGGACGGTGAGCATCGGGACGATCGCGAAGATCACCGCGAAGATCACGATCGACTTGACGACCAGGATCCAGGTCGCCTCGACGAAGCTGGTGCTGGCGAGGAGGGGGCTCACTCCGACCGCCCGGCCCTCGTGACTTCGACTGTCTCCCCGCGAAGAGCCCCGGCGCCGTCGCCGAGCCCCTCGATCATGAAGCCAGACCCGGGTCTGATGCGTTCGCGGATCGAGACCCGGGCGGGCACGCTGGTGCCGTTTGATCGCACCTCGACCTGTTCGCCGGAATCGAGTCCCATGCGTCCCGCGTCGGCCGGCGCGAGCTCGACGGTCTGGTGTGGCATCAGGAAGCGAAGCGCGGGGCTTCGCTCCGTCACCTCCGCGGCCCACAAGTCACGGTAGGTGCCGATTCGCAATTCCCGATTGCCTTCGGCTGATCCACCGAGGGTCAGAAAGCCGTGAATGGATGAGCTTTCCGGGGGCTCGGGAACCCGGCTCGCTGCCTCGCGCTCTTGCCAGCGGACGCCGGTGCCGCCGATCTCGTCGGGGGTGAGGCCGGCGTAGAAGGGGACCTCGGAGGCGAGCGCGGCTAGCGCGTCGGGGGCGGAGTCGACCCCGGTCTCGTCGCCGAGCAGCGCCGACAGCTCGGCGAGGACCTCCCAGAGGGGCCGCACCGAACCGGGGCGGGGGATCCCCGGCCGAAGCCGCTGGAGCCTGCCGTCGGGATGGGTCACGGTTCCCTCGCGTTCCGCGTAGGACTCGGCGGGGAAGACGACGTCGGCCTTCGCCGTCGAGGCGTTCTCGAACATCGAGACGGCGACCACGCATTCCGCCTTGCCGAGCGCTTCGCTCCACGCCGGCCCGCCCGCGAACTCTCGGAGCGGGTCGGCGTTGACGAGCAGCGCGGCGGCGAGATCCCCGCCGGCCAGCCCGTCGCGGATCCCGCCGGTTTCGAGACCTTGAGGCGTGTCGGCGAGCCCGGGCCCCGCGACCGGCAGGCAGCCGACCTCGCGCAGGCCGCGGCCGTTGGCCCCGTCGGGAACCTCGATCAGCCCGGCGCCGTCGGCGTCGAGACCGAGGACGCGGGCGCAGTCGACGACCTCGCCGGCGACGTCTCCGGCCCACACGATCACCGTCGAGCGAGGCTTCAG
>JBOGZB010000270.1:0-5342 GCA_050697175.1 Solirubrobacterales bacterium
GCGCCACGCCGATCGACCCCGCGGGAACGGCGCCCGGGCTCGTCGTGCCGACGGACGGCCCGACCGTGGTCGTGCTGCCGGGCCCCCCGCGAGAGCTTCAGGAGATGTGGCCCAAGGCGCTCGACACCGCCGAGGCGCGCGCGGCCCTGCGGGGCGCCGAGCCGTTCGGAACCGCGTCGGTCCGGATGTTCGGAATCCCCGAGTCCGAGCTCGCCAAGTCGCTTCGCGAGATCGGCGAGGAGGTCGATCTCTCGCAACTCGAGATCACCACCTGCCTTCGGCGTGCGGCGCTCGAGGTCGACATCCGGCACCGGCCGGGAGCCGAGGACGCGTGCCGGCTCCTGGTCGAGGGGATCATCGCCCGCCACGGCCGGTTCGTGTTCAGCACCGACGGAACCTCGATCGACGAGCAGATCGCCGAGCTCCTCGACGGTCACCGGATCGGGGTCGCCGAGTCGTGCACCGCGGGGCTGCTCGCGGCCCGGCTCACCGAGGTCCCGGGGTCGTCCGACTACGTGGCCGGCGGAGTTGTCGCCTACTCCGACCGCGCCAAGGCCGACCTCCTCGACGTGCCCGAGGAGCTGATCGAGCGCCACGGCGCCGTCTCGCCCGAGGTCGCCGAGGCGATGGCCAGGGGCGCGCTGGCCGAGTTTCACGGCGATCTGGGGGTGGGGATCACGGGCGTCGCGGGTCCCGGCGGAGGGACCGAGGAGAAGCCGGTCGGCTACGTGTGCATCTGCATCGTGTCCGCGGATGGTGGCGCGATCGCCCGCGATCCCGTGCTGCCCGGCAACCGGACCGAGATCCGCGACCGCTCCACGACCGTGGCCATGCACCTGCTGCGCCGCCTGCTCCGGGGTGAGGACTTCCCGCTTTGAGGGCCGGGGCATCCCACGGGCGTCCGGGCGCCGCGAGCGATGGCGCCTGAGCCGTACGAGATCTCGATCCCCGATCGGGCGCGCGCGGACCTCGTCGAGCGGCTCGAGCGAACCAGGTGGCCGGCGCAGCCAGAAGGGCTCGGATGGGAGCTCGGCGTCGACATCCCCTACCTGCGCGCGCTCTGCGGGCACTGGGCCGGCGCGTACGACTGGCGCCGACTCGAGAATCGGCTCGCTGCGCTCGAGAACCTGCGCTGGGAGGGGATCCACCTGATCCGCAGGCGGAGCGAGGGCGCCGGAATGCCCGTGATGCTCGTCCACGGCTGGCCCGGCGGGCCGATCGAGTTCCTCGAGCTGATCGACCCGTTGGTCGAGGCGGGCCACGACGTGATCGTGCCGTCGCTGCCCGGGTACGCGTGGTCGAGGGACCCGGGCGCGCCGCTGAACGTCGCCGAGGTGGCCGGGCGCCTGCGAGCGCTGATGGAGAGCGCGCTCGGATATGAGCGCTACGCCGTTCAGGGAGGCGACTGGGGGGCGGCGATCTCCGCCCGGATGGCGTTCGACTCGCCGGCCACCGTCGCGGCGGTGCACGTCAACGCGGTCTCGGTGCTGCCCGTTCCGGGGGATCTCGCCGAGCCGCCGCCCACGGATGCCGAGCGCGAGTACATGGCGACCGGTTCGCGCTGGCGCTCCAGGGAGGGCCACCACCTCTACGTGCAGTCGGCCGCCCCGGACGCGTTGGCGGTCGGCCTCAACGACTCGCCGGCCGGCCTGGCCGCCTGGCTGGTGGAGAAATACCGCCGATGGAGTGACTGCGACGGCGAGGTCGAGCGACGGTTCTCGAAGGACCGGCTCTGCGATCTGCTCACGATGTACTGGGCGACCGGCACGATCGCCTCGTCGATGCGGCTCTACCTCGGCGAGCGCCGGGATCGCTGGCGCTTCAACGAGGACGAGCGGATCGGGGTACCGGCCGCGGCGGCCGACTTCCCCGGCGAGATCGTCCGCCCCCCGCGGGAGTGGGCGGAGCGGATCTTCTCCGACCTGCGCCGCTGGACGGAGATGCCGCGCGGCGGCCATTTCGCCGCCCTCGAGGAACCAGAGCTACTGGCGGACGACCTGATCGGGTTCCTCGACGAGCTCTGACCGGCTGCCTGTCTCGATCCGTTCACCTGGTCCAGCGGAGGCGATCGATCTGGTCGCAGATCGCCGCCAGGATCAGCTTCAGGCGCCAGCGTTCCACGCTCTGCTCGAACACCGCCTCGACCCTTCCGGCCTGGGGAAGATGCCGCTCGTAGCGTCGCTCGATGAGCCTGGCGACGCGGTACCCGAGCAGATGTTTGCGACGTATCTGGCGTGGGGTGGCCGCGGGCGCCCGGATCGTGTCCATTTGCCGGAGCCTGTGCAGGAAAGCCTCGATCGCGAGAACCGGCCCGGCGCGCTCGAAGGCCGGCGACCCGAGTCGGGGCGTGTTTGGATCGATGCCGGGATCCGGCTGGCTCGAATCCGCTTCGGCGGCAACCAGGAGAGGGTTGTCTTCAACGCTTCGCTGGTCCTCACACCCGGTCGCGATGTCGCTGCCCTGGCCGCCGAAGCACCGATCCCGACCGGTCCCGCCGTGGAGCGCATCGTCTCCGGGCCCACCGTAACCGCGATCGTCCTGCCAGATCATGTGGATGAAGTCGCTGCCGCTCCCGCCGAACGCGAGGTCCTTGCCGACTCCGGTGCTGATCTTGTCCTGACCGGCCCCGCCGTGCACGACGTCGTCTCCCGAGGACGCCTCCACATGGTCGCTTCCGGCGCCGAGGCGGACGCGGTCGGGCCCCGCCTGAGCCCGGATGAAATCAGCGCCGCCGTTCCCGGCGATCCGGTCCCCGCCGAACTCACCGTCGATCCGGTCATCACCGGGCCCACCAATGATGCGGTCGGGTGCAAAGCCGCTGTCGATTACGTCGGCGCCCGGACCACCATCGAGTTCCGCATGCCGGTCTCCTCGACAACTCCAGTTGCCGACGACGATGTGATCGGCGCCGCCTTCGCCGCAGATCACGTCTCGCCCACCGGCGGCGACGATCCACTCCGCACGCCCACTGCCCACGATGACGTCTCCATCCGACGTGCCGACGATCACCCCGGCGAACCCGGGGGCGTCGAGACCGGTGTTCGGCCCGGTGATCGTCGCCTCACGGCCCAGGCAGGTTCGTGGATCGTCGACGTTCGCCGAGCTCACGAGCAAGGCCAGCACCAGGCCCGCGCTCACGAGCGCGCTCATCGCTTCCACCCGGTGCGGACCGGCGCCCTCAGCCGCCTTCGACGTACCCGCGGAGCCATGCGGCGACGCTAGCGGCGCCCGGCCCGCCTGCCAATCCACCCTAGGGTGCGAATCGCACCACCATCGTTCTGCATGACTGGAGGCGGTGGAGGCGACCGAGCCCGCAATCGCCGACCGGCATTGCTTCTTCGCCCCGCTGGCCGATATTTGGTCCGGGGGCCGGACCAAACTTCAGTCACTTGGCCGAATCTAGTCAGACGCGAGGAACGCCCGCGCCCGCTCCACAACCAGCTGCGGCTTCTCCGCGGCGATGAAGTGGCCCGAGTCGGGCACCAGCTCGATCCGCATCTGATCGGCTTGAGGCGGGCGCCCGTCGAGCAGCCGGGGCGAGATGTAGAGGTCTCGCTCGCCGAACAACAGCAGGGTCGGGACGTCGAGGCGGGTGGCCTCCCAGCGCCCGGCCACCCCCTCGCGAAGCGCCCGCTGGTAGTAGCGGTAGAGCCGCACGATCGCATCGGCGCGCCGCGGCTCGCGGAAGCTGTCGACGAAGATCTCCAGCTCGGCCGGGGTGAACGGCGTTCCCACGTTGCCGCTGGTCAGGATCCGGCGGGCCATCCAGCCGCTTTGGAGCGTGCGGCGGCCGAGGCCCGGCGTGGCGAGCACCCACGTGTACCAGCTCCGCCACGCCTCGAGAGCGACGCCGGGGGTGAGCCGCGGCCATGGATGCGGGG
Organism: Solirubrobacterales bacterium; assembly: GCA_050697175.1. Classification (GTDB taxonomy): domain Bacteria; phylum Actinomycetota; class Thermoleophilia; order Solirubrobacterales; family 70-9; genus AC-56. Next base: position 3,882 of record JBOGZB010000270.1, read on the forward strand.
AGTTCAGCACCACCATGCGCGCGACCCGCTCGGGGTGGAGGATGCCCATCAGCATCGCGGTCCAGCCACCCCAGTCGTGACCGATCACGAACGCCCGCTCGATCCCGAGAGCGTCCATCAGGGCCACCTGATCGGCCGCGAAAGTCTCACCGTCGTAGCCGCTGCCGGGGGCCTCGGTCCATCCGAATCCCCGCAGATCGGGCGCCAGCAGGCGCAGGTCGGGCCGAAGGCCCGCGATCACATGGCGCCACATGTACCAGTGCTGGGGCCAGCCGTGGAGCAGCAGGACCGGGGGCAGCGTCGAGTCCCGCGGCCCCGCCTCGGCGACATGGACCCGGATCCCGCCGGCCATCACCTCGGAGTGCTCGACTCCTTCCAGGGTGGGCATCGCGAGAGCCATCTGCGCAAATCTATGCACGATTCGTGAGCCATGCGGGTCGAAGCAGAGCGTAGGTTGGGTGCGTGACCGACGATCACGAGACGGAGCGTCGGGTCCGGCTGTTCGTGGCCCTCGACTTCCCGGACGCGATCAGGGCGGGTCTGGTGACATGGCAGGAGGGTGGGGCGCTCGACGATCCGGCCCTTCGCCGGGTCAGCCCGCGATCTCTCCATCTGACGCTTTGCTTCCTCGGCCACCGCCCTGAGGCCGACGTGGGCCCGATCGCGGCGCTGATCGGCGAGCTCGAGCCCCGCCGCGTGGACCTTCGACTCGCATCGAGCCCGATCCCGGTTCCGCGGGGCCGGCCACGCCTGTTCGCGGTCGGCGCCGAAAGCGAGGAGGCGGAGGCTCTTCAGGCCGAGCTGGCGGGCCTGCTCGAAGCGGGCGGATTTCACGAGCCGGAGGAGCGGCCCTTCTGGCCCCACGCGACCATCGCCCGAGTGAGGTCGCAGAGGACGGCCGGACCGGCGTCCGGGCGACGCCGGGGCTCTCGCCCCATGCGGGTCTCGAAACCGCCCCACACGCTGCCTGATCGGCTCTCCGAAGGCTTCTGTGCCGTCCGAATGACCCTGTATCAGTCCTTGCTCAAACCGACCGGAGCCGAGTACGTGTCCCGGGCCGGACTCGACCTTCCGTCCGCACGGACGGAGAAGAGGTGATCAACCAGATGGCAGAACAGAAGAGGGTGGCCCTGAAGGCGGCCGACAAGGAGGCCAAGGCCAAGGACGCGGCCCTACAGGCCGCGGTGACCCAGATCGAGCGCGAGTTCGGCCAGGGCTCAGTGATGCGGCTCGGTGACGAGAGCGCGGTCCCGGTGGAGACGATCCCGACCGGGGCCCTGTCGCTCGATCTCGCGCTCGGGGTCGGCGGCGTTCCCCGCGGGCGGATCGTCGAGATCTTCGGCCCGGAGTCGTCGGGAAAGACGACCCTCGTGTACCACATCCTCGCCGAGGCCCAGAAGCTCGGTGGCGTGTGCGCGTTCGTCGATGCCGAGCACGCGATGGACCCGCTCTACGCGCAGC
>JBOGZB010000271.1:0-2179 GCA_050697175.1 Solirubrobacterales bacterium
GGCGCTCGGGCTCGGCCAGGCGGCCGCGCTGGCGCCGGGCATATCTCGAAACGGCGCGACCCTCGCGGCGGCGCGGTGGCGCGGCTTCGACCGCCAGCACGCGAACCTCCTCTCGCGCACCGTCGCCCTTCCGGTGATCGTGGGCGCGACCCTCCTCAAGGGTGCGAGGTTTCGTCGTCGCGGCATCGAACCCGCCCTCGCGGGGGCGATGGCCGCAGGGATCGGCGCGTCGTTCGTCTCGACCCTCGCCTCCCAGCGGCTGATCTCGATGGTCGAGCGCGACCGGGCCCTGTGGCCCTATGCCGCGTATCGAGCAGGGCTCGCCGCGGTGGTGGTGGTGAAGCTCCGGCGACAGGCGCGGCGAAGCGACCGCGCCAAGTTCGCCGAGCAGGCGGCCCAGTCGAGCAACGGGACCGCTCCGCGGTTGATGGTTGAATCCGCTCCTTGACGGCTGCGCCCCCAGAGGGACGAGAAGCTTCCGCCGACGCCTACGCTCGCGCCGGGGTCAGCCAGACCGGCGCGGGGGCGGCCGTGGAGGCCTTGGTCCGAAGCCTGCGGGCGATCGACACCGGCAAGCCGTCGCGCGTCGTCTCGCTGCCGGGCCATTACGCCAGCGTGCTGCGGCTCGACGAGCGCACCGGCCTGGCGCTCTCGACCGACACGGTCGGCACCAAGATGATCGTCGCCGAGCGACTCGGGCGCTACGACACGATCGGGATCGATTGCGTGGCGATGAACGCCAACGACGTGATCTGCGTCGGGGCCGAGCCGATCGCGATGCTCGACTTCGTCCTCACCGAGCGGGCCGACCCGGAGATCTGCGGGCGGCTCGGGGTTGGGCTCGCGAGGGGGGCGGAGCTCGCGGGCATCGAGATCCCTGGGGGCGAGATCGCGCAGGTCGGAGAGATCGTCTCGGGCCAGGAGCTCGGCGGAACCTGCGTCGGGCTCGTCGCGCTGGACGCGATCATCGACGGCTCCGCCGTCCAACCCGGGGATCCGGTCATCGGGCTCCCTTCCTCGGGCCTTCACTCAAACGGCTACACGCTGGCGCGACGCGCGCTGGCCGACCTCCCGCTCGACGATTCCCGGCTCGGGAGCCCGCTTGGCGACGTGCTGCTCGAGCCGACCGAGATCTACGTCCGGGCGGTCGCCGACCTGCTCTCCTCGGCAGTCGAGGTTCGCGGCCTCGTCCACATCACCGGCGAAGGGGTCGACAACCTCCTGCGCCTGCGAGCCGATTGCGGCTACGAGATCGACGACCCGCTCACCGTCCCCCCGGTGTTCGGGCTGATTCAGGAGCTCGGGAGCGTGTCGGACCGCGAGATGGACGAGGTCTTCAACATGGGCTGCGGGTTCTGCTGCGTGGTGGCGAACGCCGACGAGGGAGTCGCGCTGAAGGTCCTGCGCTCCCACTATCCGGAGGCGAAGCGGATCGGACGTGCCACCGACCCCCCAGGCGAGGTGGTCCGCCGCTAGCCTGACGTCGGTGCGAATCGCGATCCTGATCTTCGACCGGCTGACTGCGCTCGACGCGATCGGCCCCTACGAGGTCCTCTCGCGCCTGCCCGGGGCCGAGCTCTCCTTCGTCGCGACCGAGCCGGGACCACGGCGGACCGACACCGGGGCGCTCGGGCTGCTCGCCGACCTGACGCTCGATGAGCTGCCCGATCCCGACCTCCTGCTGGTGCCCGGGGGAGCGGGCTCTGACGCTCAGATGGATGACCCCGAGGTCCTGGATTGGCTGCGTCGAGCGGACGGCGCATCCACCTGGACGACCTCCGTCTGCACGGGCTCGCTGGTACTGGGCGCGGCGGGGATCCTGAGGGGACGGCGTGCCACGACTCACTGGGCGCACCTCGAGCGGCTTCGCGACGCCGGCGCGGAGCCGGTGGCCGAGCGCGTGGTGGAGGACGGCAAGCTGGTCACCGCGGCCGGCGTCTCGGCCGGGATCGACATGGCGCTGACCCTGGCCGCGCGAATCGCGGGGCAGCACGTCGCCGAGGCGATCCAGCTCGGGATCGAGTACGACCCGCAGCCGCCGTTCAAGGCCGGCTCGCCCGAGACCGCGCCAGCCCACATCGTGGAGGGGCTGCGCGCCCGGATGCGAGCGCGGATGGAGCGCGACGAGGCGGCCGCGCTCAGCCGATCTGGTAGCGCTTGATCGCCGCCTGATCGAAGG
>JBOGZB010000272.1:0-4688 GCA_050697175.1 Solirubrobacterales bacterium
GGTCGGTGCAAAGGCGTGACGTTTGCGGCTCCGCGGAGCCGCGGGATGGCTGGGTAGGGGGAGGGGCGGGTTGTTGCCGTAACCAGCCCTTTAAACGCGGGCGTTGCGGGTGGCCGGCGGGTTGACCGCGCGGCGCGGGCTTCTCGAAGTCAGCGATTCGCGAGGTTTGGGGGCAGAGCCGTGACGTTCGCTGCCTCGCAGGCCCGCGGGGTGCCGCCTACTAGCCGAGGCCGGCGTCGAGGATTTGGCGGACTATCGGGGCGGCGACGGTGCCGCCGTCGCCGCTCGCGTTGACGACCATCGCAGCGGCGACGAGCTTCGGCTTGGCGGCCGGTGCGAAGCCGGTGAACCAGGCGTCGACGTTCTGCTCGGGCGTCACTCCGGCCTCGGCCTGGCCGGGCTCGAGAGGCTTGGGTCCGAGCTCGGCCGTGCCCGTCTTGCCGGCAACCTGGATGCCGGGCAAGGCGGCCGCCGTCCCGGTGCCTTCGGTCACCACGTGGATCATCAGCTCGCGGAGCATCGCGGCGGTCTTCGTGGAGGTCACCCGGACCGGGCTCATCGACGGCTGCAGGGCGGGATCGCGGACCATCGAATTCGGGCTCCTGACCCCTCCGTTCGCCACCGTCTGGGCCACGGACGCCATCTCGAGCGGTGTGGCGAGAACCTCGCCCTGGCCGATCGCCGTGACCGCGAGGTCGACGTCGTCGGGAATCGAGCTCGGCAGAGTGCTTTCTGGGGGCCCCATCGCCTTCAGCGCCTGGTCATCGAAAAGGCTCGGTGGGGCGTTGAATCCGTACCGCTCGGCCGTGCCCACGAGCTCCTTGGAGCCGACCTTGGGGCCGAGTGGCACGAAGACGCTGTTGCACGACTCCGCGAACGCCTGCACGAACGTACCGCCGCAGGACTCGTTGTGCGCGTTGGCGATCTCGCGCCCTGCGACCACGGTCGAGGTCTGAATCGGGAACTCGTCGGTCAGCTTGACTGCCCCGGTGTCGAGCGCCGCGGTGGTCGTGACCACCTTGAAGGTCGAGCCGGGAGGCTGGGGCCCGGACAGCCCCAATCCCGCGATCGCCAACACCGAGCCACTCGTCGCGTCGAGCACCGCGACCCCGCCGTAGAGCCCGCCGAGCGCCGTGGTGGCGGCCTGCTGGAGCGTCGGGTCGATCGTCGTGTGCACGGGGGTCCCGGCGACCGGCGTGGTCGTCGCGAGCACCTTGCCGCCCGACGCCGACCCGGACGCCGGCGCCGCGACGAGCTGGCCGCCGGGCCGTCCCGCGAGGCGCCGGTTGAAGGCCTGCTCGAGCCCGCTGGTCCCGGTCGGAGTGTCGGGGGGGAACCCGAGCATGATCTGCGCCTTGTTCTGCCGCGCGTTCGGCGAGGACACCGCGCCGGCGACGCTCTCGGCGGTGCTTCCAAGCGGGGAGGACCGCGCCGACGCCGGTCCCTCGGCGAGAGGAGTCCCGCCACGGGCCAGGATCGGGGCGCGCTTCGGGATCCGGGAGTGGCGAACCAGCCGCCCACCCTTGTCCAGGCCGGGGAAGACCAGGTCCGGCGACCAGGCGACCCGGTCGCCGGCCAGGGGCAGCTCTATCTCGCCGGTGATCTGGCCGAACGCGCGGGTGTCGAGCGTCACCGGCATCGCCGCCGCCGGGCGGCCGTCCGTGCTCGACGCCGACACCTCGCCGGTGCTGACCCCGGTCACGGTCGCCGTCTCCTCGGCCTTGCCGTATTCGTCGGTGAAGGCGGTCAACGGGTAGTGCTTCGCGGTGCCGGGCGAGATCTCGGTATGCATGGCGGCGAAGTCCTGGCTCTCCCACTGGTCGGCGAATCTCTGCGCCGTCGCCAGATCGGTGCCGTGGCCGGCCTGGACCGCGCCGGCGATGAACGCAGCCGTCGCCAGGGCGGCGACGGGGAGCGCTCGGGTCAGAACACGGCGGCGGCGGGCCGCATCACGGTTGACGGGGCTCAAGCGGGTAGAAAGGTAGTCGCTAGGTGAATTACGTTGACGTGATCATCGTCGTATTCGCGGTCGCCTTCGCCGTGGTGGGCTACGAGCGGGGGCTGATGGCGAGCGTGCTGCCGCTCGCGGGGTTCGTGCTCGGGGCGGCTGTGGGCGGGCGCCTCGGGCCCGCCCTGCTTCCCCACGGCGGCGAATCGCCCTACGCGCCCGCGATCACCGTCCTCTCTGGGCTCGTCGTGGGAGTGGCGCTCGCCGTCGCGATGCAGGGGGTCGCCTCGCTCCTGCGAGTCCGTCTCCTGGCGCGCGGGGGAGTCCTGGGGGGCCTCGACGGGATCGGCGGCTCGCTGCTGCTCGCGGCGCTTGCGCTGGTCCTCGCGTGGGCATTCGGCGCCGCGGTGCTGAACGCCTCCGGGCCGGCGTCGCGCGAGCTGCGCCAGGCGCTTCAGTCCTCTCGAATCCTGGTCGCGCTGAACGGGGCGCTGCCCCCGAGCGGCCCGCTCTTGAACCTGCTGCGCCACGTCGACCCGACCGTCGCCGTGCGCGGCCCGCAGGCGAACGTTCGAACCCCTCGGGCGGCGATCGCACGCGACCCGGACGTGCAGCGGGCGGGCGACTCGGTCGTCAAGGTGCTCGGAAGCGCGTGCGGGCTCGGGGTTGAGGGGTCCGGCTGGACCGTTCGCCCCGGCCTCGTGGTGACCAACGCGCACGTGGTCGCCGGCGAGCTGGACACCACCGTGACCACCCGCGACGGCGGGTCGTACAGCGCCGAGGCGGTCCACTACGACCCCCGCAACGACCTCGCGATCCTGCGGGCGCCGGGCCTCGCGACGTGGCCGCTGCCGATCTCGCCGAGCGCCGCCAGCGGCACCGCGGGCGCGGTGCTCGGCTATCCCGAGAACGGGCCGTTCGCGATCTCGCCGGCGCGCCTCGGCCGGACGGGCACCGCGTTGAGCCAGGACTCATACGGCCGCGGGCCGGTCGAGCGGTTGATGACCCCGTTTCGCGGCCGAGTTAGGAGCGGCAACTCCGGCGGGCCGGTCGTGGACGCCTCCGGCAGGGTCCTGGCCACGGTGTTCGCCGCCGAGGAGAGGCGCTCGACGGGCGGCTTGGGGGTGCCGAACTCGGTTGTGCGAGACGCCCTGCATGGAGGGCTTCGACCGAGCGGCACGGGTCCCTGCGGAGCCTGAGCGCTCGGCAGAATTACCCGACTATGTTGATTGTTAACATCAACAAGCGTGGCCCCGGCTCGCTCTCGGCCCAACTACCACTCGCGGGGGTTGCCCGGCGGGATCCGGTCGCGGACCAGGTCCGCCTCGACCACGTCCACCGGATGCGGCCCGGTCGTGACGCGAAACAGCTCGAGCTCGCCGGGGCCGAGCGAGTCGAACGCCTCCTCGACCGCCCGCACGTAGGAGGCCAGGATCACCGACTCGGGCGGCGGTGCCGGGGCGAGGTTCGCCGCCTTGGCCGTGAAGGTGAACACCCGCTCGAAGCCGTGCGGCCTCTCGGTCCGGATCGCGTCGCTCACCTCGACCCTGTCGTAGCGGACCTCGCGGAGCGCCAACCGGTCGAGCTCGTCCCCCGAGACCTCGATGAGCGCGCCGTTGGGTCCGTCGCCCGGGCCCTCGAGGACGTTCAGGCCGAGGCAGTGCGCGGGGAGCGCCCCACCCGGGAGAGCGAATGTCTTCTCCGAGGCGAGGTTGTCGCGCGAGAGCGTCCAGCCGCGCTCCCACCCCGCGAGGCGGGCGCGCGGACCGGGCTCAACCGGCCGTCCCAGGGTGCGGCCGGCGCTCTCCGCGCTGACCAGCGACCCGTAGGCGAAGACGGCGAGCCTCATCGCATCCGGCGTCGCGTCACCTCGAGCGGATGCGAGCAGAGCCGCGCCTGCGCGGGGCAGTCCCAGCAGAGCGCCGCGTGGGGGGTGTCGGTGACCTCGAAGCGGCCGTCGCGGATCCCGCCGATCAGCGCACCGAGCTCCCCGCTCGCCCGATCGAGCGCGGCCCGGTCCATCTCGACCTCGACCGGCTCGGCCGGGCGCTCGAGGAACACGTAGGCCGCCCGCACCCGCGCGGCGCCCTGGGCGGTGGCGAGCGCGTAGATCATCCGCTGCACCCCGTATCGATCAACCACCTCGTCGAGCCCCCGCGAGCCGATCGCGTCCGTCTTGTAGTCGACCACCAGCGGCACCTCGCCGGGCGAGTAGAGGTCGATCGTGCCGCGGACCACCGAGTCGCCGAGCCGCAGGATGAACGGCATCTCGGGCCGCCCCCTTCCGCGGTCGCGGAGCTCGGCGCAGAGCCCCGACTCGAGCCAGCCGCCCACCATGGCCCGGGCCCGCTCCACCTCGGTCGTCCCGGCGTCCGGGGCCTCGCGGCGGAGCACCTGCCGGCAGAGCTCCTCGTCGGGCTCCTCCCACTCGTTTCGCGCACTCCATTCGAGCAGCGCATGGACCCCGTTGCCGAACCCAAACCTGCCACCGGCCGCGGTCCCCTCGCCCTCCGTGCTCCGGTCCTCCGGGGTGGCGAGGCCGACGACCCGCTCGGCGAAGAATCGGTAGCCGCATCGGCCATAGGTCGCGAGCGCCGAGTATGAGAGGTGGCGCGCCGCCGGCTCGATGCGCGCCGCGGGGCGCTCGAGGGGAGGGGGGGCGAGCGCTCCGCCCGTCGCCTCCCCGTCGGGCTCAGGGGCGCCCCTGAGCGCGTTGAAGGTCGCCGGATCGGGCCGGTTG
>JBOGZB010000273.1:0-3645 GCA_050697175.1 Solirubrobacterales bacterium
GGTTCATCTCCAACGCCTTCGCCCCACCGACCAGGCGCGGCAGGCGCTGGGTGCCGCCGAAGCCGGGGATGATCCCCAGGTTGATCTCCGGCTGGCCGAAGCTCGCCGACTCGGCGGCGATCCGGAAGTCGCAGGCCATCGCGAGCTCGCAGCCGCCCCCGAGCGCCAGCGAGTTGACCGCGGCGATCGTGACCTTGCCCGACTGCTCCATGCGGCGCAGCACGCCATGGCCGTTGTCCAGGAGGTCCTTGCCGGCCGCGGGATCGGTCATCTTCGTGAACGCCTTGATGTCCGCGCCGGCGCAGAAGACGGCGAAGTTGGACGAGGCGACGATCACGGCGCGGATCGCGTCGCGGGACTCGATCTCGTCCCAGAGCTCAGTCAGGTCGCCGACCACCTCGGGCGAGATCGGGTTGGTGGGCGGACGGTTGAGCCACAGGATCGCGGTCTCGCCACGGGTCTCCAGGAGGATCGTCTCCTTCTGGTCGAACCCGTCGTCGGGCTGCGGATAGAAGAAGAACCCCTGGCCGGTGCTCTTGCCGAGCCGGCCCTGGTTGACGAGGCGCTTGAGAAGCAGCGGGGCGGCGAACCCGTCGCCCCACTCGCGCTCGGCGAGCTCGAGCCGCTCGAGCATCACGTCGAGGCCGGCCTCGTCGGCTCGGGCCAGGGGGCCGGGCAGGATGCCGGCGCCCATCATCATCCCGAGGTCGACGTCCTTGGTCGTCGCGACGCCCTCGTCGACCACCATCACGGCCTCGACGAACGCCTTGAGCTGGAAGCGGTCGACGACCGTCAGCCCTCCGGTTGCGGTTGCGGCCTCCATCTCAGCCCCCGTGTGTGTAGTAGCCCTGGCCGGTCTTCTGGCCGAGCTTCCCGGCCTCGACCAGCTCCTTCATGGCCGGGTGAACGTAGAAGCGCTCGCCGTAGCTGGCGTGCAGGTGCTCGGCGACGTGCAGGACGGTGTCGAGCCCCAGGAGGTCCGAGAGGAAGAACGGCCCCATCGGCGTCACCTTCGCCTCGGCGATCTCCTTGTCGATCTCCTCGACCGAGACCCCGGACTCGTCTGCGTGCCGCCAGATCTCCGATGCCGCCGAGTTGAGGACGCGATTGACGACGAATCCCGGGTCCTCGCCGCAGCGAATCGGGTTCTTGCGGATCTGCATCGCGAAGTTGGCGGCGGCCTGCGAGGTCTCCTCGGAGGTGTCGTCGCCCTCGACGATCTCGATCAGCCGCATCACCGAGGCGGGGTAGAAGAAGTGAAACCCCACTACCTTCTCGGGCCGCGTCGTGGCCGAGCCGATCTCCGATATCGAGAGCGCCGAGGTGTTGGACGCGAGGATCGCGTGGCCCGGGGTCACCTCGTCGAGCTCGGCGAACACCGCCTGCTTGACCTCCATCCGCTCGGGCACGGCCTCGATCACGAAGTCGACGTCGCCGAAGCCCTGGTACTCGGTGGTCCCCGAGATCGACCCCAGGATCTCCTCGCCGCGGGCCTTGGCCTGCTCCTCGGTGATCTTCTCCTTGGCGACCAGGCTCGCGAGCTGGCCCTCGGTCACCTCTCGGGCCTTGGCGAGACCGGCGTCGACCAGATCCTGCTTGATGTCCTTCATCGTCACGGCGACGTCAGCCGAGGCGATCACCTGGGCGATCTCGCCCCCCATCGTCCCGGCGCCGAGCACCCCGACCTTGGAAACGAACATGGCCGCAAGGCTATACGCCAGGCGCCACCGACGAAGCCCTGGACGGAGGAGCAGCTCGGCCACCGGGCCCGGGTCTCCGGCGGCACCATCGCGAATCGCCGACATCGGGACGCGTGGTCACCCCCATACGCGTGGTCAAGGGCTGGGTAGGCGATCCACGGGCCCGATCTCAGACTTTGGAGGGTTTGGGGGGCCCTGGACCCCCGAACTGCGCAATGTCTGGTTTGGCACGCCAGCAGCCGGCGGAGTTATTCCAGCTCCAGCGCGAAGCGCTCGAGGGAGCGGCGCATCGAGCCGCGGATCTGCGAGCGGATGAAGAGGCGGTCGGTGAGCCAGGCGAGCGGCCCCCCGCTGAGCAGCCGGTAGCTGAGCTCCTGCGTGATCACCGCCCCGGAGCCCTCGATCGCGAACCTCGTGGTCAGCTCCCCCTCAGTCGAGGGGTCACTGAACGCAACCCGATGAACGCGGCGCGGCTCGTGCTCGAGCACCCGCTCGGTGACCTCGCCCCGCCCGGCGGGGATCGAAGCCCAGCGCAGCGAGCCGCCCGTCTCCGGGTATCTCTCGGTGGCGAGAACCCGCGCGAACCCGTCGACCCAGGCGCTCCAGCCCGCCGGGTCCAGAAAGCGGTCCCAGGCCTCGGCCAGCGAGGCCTCGACGGCCACCGACTCGGTGAGAACGCTCACCCGTAGATCTCGCGCTTGATCAGGGTGACCGAGCGGATCACCGAGTCGAGGAACGGCTCCAGCTCGCCGACCAGCCGCTTGTACTCCTTGCGGCCCGCCACGGTGATCGAGTAGAAGCGGCGCGTCCGTCTGTCCGGGTGCTCCCACTGGCCCTCGATCAGCCCGCGGGCCTCGAGGTCGCGAAGCAGGGGGTAGATCGTGTTCGGGTTGGCCGAGATCATCCCGTCGCTCATCCCCTCGATCTCCTCGATCAGGCGGTTGCCGTAGGCGGGCTCTCGCGCGATCAGGTGCAGGACCAGCAGCGGGTAGACGTCGCGTCGGCGGACCTCGCCGCCGAACACGTCCATGGCTCCGCCCCGCCGGGTCGGCTCCCGGGGTGCCGGTGACGCAGCCCTCGATCGCGCGGCGCGCGCAGCCTCGGCCAGCCTCCTCGTGCCCTTCTCGCCCTCTCGGGCCATCGCAGGCGACTATAGGTGTAGCCTCGTCTGAACGTCCAACAGGAGGGTCGAATGGCGAACATGAGCAGCAGCGACCGGGCCCAGTACGAGCGTCCCGATCTGAGCGCGCCCGATCGGACCCTCCGAGTGCGCGACCGCCGACCGGTGATCGCCTACACCGTGATCGCGCTGCTCCTCGCCGCGGTGCTCGTCTACGCGGTCGCGTGGGGCATCAAGGGGTGGCCCCAGGCGCTGGTCCTCGGGGTGCTGGTGCTGACTGCCGTGGGCCTGATGATCGCGGTCAGCCCGAGCCGCCGCGCCTAGCGACTACGCAGCGGCCGGAGCCTGCTCGGCGGCGCGCTCGCTCGCCTCGGTCTGCTCGGGCGTCGTCTCCGGGCGCGGATCCTCGGCCTGGCGCGGCATCAGGACCTCGCGCGCGATCACGAGGCGCTGGATCTGCGACGTCCCCTCATAGAGCTGCATGATCTTCGCGTCGCGCATCAGCTTCTCGACCGGGTAGTCCTTGATGAAGCCGTAGCCGCCGTAGACCTGCACGGCGTCGGTGGCCACCTCCATCGCGGAGTCGGCGGCGAAGCGCTTGGCGTGCGAGGAGGCGAGCGTGTTGCGCCGGCCGCGGTCGAGCAGCGCCGCGCCCTGCCAGGTCAGCAGCCGCGCGGCCTCGATCTTGGTGGCCATGTCGGCGATCATGAACTGGATCGCCTGGTGCATCGCGATCGGCACCCCGAACTGCACCCGCTCCTTCGAGTAATCGCGCGCGAACTCGAACGCCGCCCGCGCAATACCGACCGCCATCGACGCCACCCC
>JBOGZB010000274.1:0-5842 GCA_050697175.1 Solirubrobacterales bacterium
CCGGTGCGGGGCGCTCCGGCAGCCCGGTCGCCTCCACGCCTAGCGCCTCACGCTCGAGGTTGCCAGTTCCCGCCCCATCCGGACCCTCTCATTCTCGTGTGCCCCGTTCCGTTCACCCTTGCGAGCCAGGCAGTTACCAAGTCCGGCTACCCGCTTTTCGCACATGATATGCCCGCGTGGGACGGTTGCGCCGCTTCCGTGCGGGTTGGGCGGCTTGGCCCCAGGCGGCGGATGCCGCGGCCGCGGCACGGCCGGCCAGCTCTCGGCTCAGCGACGGGCTCGGCGCGAACGCGAGCGCCGAGCCGCGATCGGCCGATCCGAGCGCCGCGTAGCCGTCGCCGACCTTCCATGTGCGCTCGTCCACCCGGCCGGCCAGCAGGCCGGCGACCATGTAGGCGGGGACCGCGAGCGAGAACTGGTCGGCGTCGCTCCGCCGGTGCCAGCGAAAGGCGACCACGCCTACGTCCCCGGCCGTGCAGCCCGACCCGCAGCCGCTCGGCGCGCGCGGTCTCCAGACCGCGAACCGGCCGCCGCTCCATCCCGACGCCGCCGCCGAGGCCTCGCTGTCGATCCCGCCGGCGAGCAGGATCACGAGGGCCTGCTCCTCGCCCGCCGCGCCGCCGCCCGCCGCACGCCACCGGGATCCGAGAAGCGGTGCGACCCCCAGGCGGACCGCCGCTTCGCCCACCCGGCCGGGCCAGGCGGCGGGGTGGAGGATCTGGGTGCTTCGCCGGGGAGGCGATGCCAGCGCTCGGTCGACGAGCCGCCACCCCCCGGCGCGGTGCAGCAGGCTGCGGGCGAACAGGGTGCCGTCGGCGTACTCGAACACCGCCTGGGCGTTGACGGCGTAGGCGCCGGGCGCGGCGCCGATCACGCTCCTGGCCCCCTGGACCCGCTGGGCCACGCCGACCTCGTCGTGCAGGTAGCGGCGCCGGTACAGGTCTTGGACCAGGGTCGCCGTCCCCTCGATCACCGCCCGCCGAACGACGCTTCGCTCTCCCGGGCCGCCGAGCGTCGCGAGTCGCAGCGGGAATCGCTGGTCCTCGAGCGCGTGTGTGAGCTCGTGGGCGAGCGTGTACTCGAGCTGCTGGTGGGTGGCGATCAGCTCGGGGACGATGATGATCCGACCATGCGAGAAGTCGTAGGCGCCCCCGACCCGGTCGAGTCCGGCGCTCGCGTCGGATGAGATCCCGAACTGCTCGGGGACCAGCCCGGCGAGCTTGTCGAACTCGATCCCGGCGCGCCCGAGTCGCCGCTCTCGCCGAAGCCGGGCGGGATCCGCCTCCGCGCGGCGGCGCTCTCGGAGCGCCAGCCGCCGGCCCAGCGCCGCCAGCCGCGCCTCGCTCATCACCCGGATGCCCGGAAGCCGCCGAAAGCTCAGCCCGCGGATCCGCTCGACTCGGGGCGCCTCGATTCGGATCAGCGGCTGAAGGGCGGACTCGACCTTCGCCGGCGAGCCGCGAAGGACCTTCAGCGGGGGCCGCTCGGCCGGCCTGCTCCCCTCGCCGCGCGTCGCCGCGACCGCGATGGCTCCCGTCGCGAGCACGAGCATCGCCCCGACGACCCGGCGTCGCCTGCGCGTCGCCCTCTGGAACCGGCTCCCTTCCGTCGAAGCCTCCTTCCTTCGGTCAGAGTAGCTCGCCCGCGCCTCGCGTAGGCGACGGCTTCAGGGTCCCGGGCTCGGGAACTGGGTGCGTAGAAAGCCGTCCCAGGCGCGGTCGGTGAGCAGCCGCCGCTGGCCCAGGATCAGGTGCGCGGAGGCAGTGACCTTGTAGCGGGTCCTGGGCCGCTTGGCCGAGATCGCGCGCTCGATCGTGCGCGCCACCGCATCCGGCCCGCCGCCGAGCCGCGCGAGCGGCCCCTCGTACGCGCCCGCCGTCGCCTCCTTGACCGCGGCGTTGAACGCCGCGTAGGGCTCCTCGCTGCCGACCTCGGCGTCGATCGAGCCGGCGGCGGTCTCGCCGAACCTGGTCTTGATCAGTCCGGGCTCCACGACGACGACGTCGACGCCGAACCCCCGCACCTCGTAGCGAAGCGCGTCCGACATCGCCTCGACCGCGTGCTTGGTCGCGTGGTACGCGCCGCCGCCCGGGAACGTCATCCGGCCGCCCATCGAGCTGACGTTGACGATTCGACCCCAGCCGGTGCGGCGCATCGAGGGCAGGGCGAGCTGGCACATTCGCACCAGGCCGAAGACGTTGGTCTCGAACTGGGCGCGGAGGCGCTCCATGGGAAGTGTCTCCATGGCGCCGGACTGGCTGTAGCCGGCGTTGTTGACGAGCGCCCCGACGGCCCCCTCAGCCTCCTCGACCGACGCGACGGCGCTCCGCATCGACTCCTCGTCGGTGACGTCGAGGGCGAGGGTCCGGCAGCCGAGCGCCGCCAGGTCGGCGATCGACTCGGTCCGTCTCGCGGTCGCGTAGACGCGCCATCCAGCGTTCACCAGGCGCTCGGCGGTCGCTCGGCCGATCCCCGACGAACAGCCCGTGATCAGCACCGCCCGCGACCGGGCGTCGTCTGGCCGGTCGTCGTGGGGAGCCGGTTCGGTTCCCTCGCTCACGAGCTGACTCTATCCTCCCGCCCCGTGCGGGTGGTGAGCTTCCAAGGGCCGGGCGACGTCCGTGTCGAGGAGCGCCCCGAGCCCGAGCTCGTGGCCGCCGGCGATGCCGTCGTGCGAGTCGAGGCGACGGGGATCTGCGGCTCCGATTTGCACATCTACCACGGCCGGGTGGCGATCGAGCCGGGCTTCGTGATCGGCCACGAGTACGTGGGGACCGTCGCCGCCGCCGGGGACGGGGTCAGCGAGGTGGCGGTGGGGGATCGGGTCCTGGGCACCTACTGCACCGCCTGCGGCACCTGCTTTCACTGCCGGCGCGGCGAGTACCACAAGTGCGATTCCGGAAGGGTCTTCGGCCACGGCGCCGCGCTCGGCTCGCTCCAAGGGGCTCAGGCCGAGCTGGTCGCGGTCCCGAACGCCGACCTGACCCTTCGCCGCGTCCCCGAGGGGCTCTCCGACGAGGTCGCCCTGTTCGCCGGGGACGTCGCGGGGACCGGCTATCACGCGGTCTGCGGGGATGCGGCACGCCCCGAGCCGCTCGAGCCGGGCGCCTCGGTCGCGGTGCTCGGCCTGGGGCCGGTCGGGCTGTGCGCCGTGCAGGTGGCGCGCGCGTCGGGGGCGTCCGAGGTGATCGCCGTCGACACGGTCGAGGAGCGGCTGAGGATGGCCGAGTCGTTCGGCGCCACCCCGGTCCATCTCACCGAGGAGGACGTCCGAGCCCGGGCCAAGGAGCTGACCGAGGGCCGCGGCGTGGACCTGTCGGTCGAGGCGGTGGGGGACCCGAAGGCCCTCGACCTCGCCTGCCGCCTGGCGCGCAAGGCCGGGACCGTCTCGGTGATCGGCGTCTACGCCGAGCGCGCCGAGGTCCACATGGGCGTGGTCTGGATCAAGGCCCTCAACTGGCGCACCGGCCATGCCAACGTGATCGGCCACCTGGACCGAGTCCTGGCGATGCTCTCGTCCGGGGTGCTCGACCCCGGGCCGCTGGTCACTCACCGGATGAGCCTCGACGAGGCCCCCGAGGCGTACGAGATCTACGATCGCCGCGAGGCCTTGAAGATCGTCCTGCGCCCGTAGTCGGGGCGATGCGGCTACTCGCCGTCGTCCTCGTAGGGAAAAGCGAGCTGGATGTGCGACCTCGCCACGGCCACGAACGGACGGCTCTCGGGTGAGCCGCCGTTGAGCGGCGAGAGCTCGACGTTGACCATCGGGATGAAGTCGAAGTCTCCGCGGTTCAGGTACTCGGAGAATCGGCTTCGATATCCCTCGCGAGGGAGGGTCACGTCACCGACGATCCGGTGACGGTCGGTCTCGACGACCACTCGCTCCACCTTGTCCTCCATACGGTGAACCTATCGGCTCGGGGCCTGGCCATCTGAAGGCCTGGGCGCCCGCCCGCAGCCGCCTAGGAGGACTTGAGGATCCGCTTCTTCTCGGCGTCGAACTCATCGGCCGAGAGCACGCCGGAATCGCGCAGCGAGCCGAGACGCTCGAGCTGGTCCATCCGCTCACTTGCGGGCGACGGGGCCGCCGCGCCCCGCGAGGCCATGCGCCGCCGCCGGGCGTCGCGCGTCCGGGCTGCGATCTGCTGGGCGATCCCCTCCGCCGATGCCGTGGTCACGTGATCGGGGAACTCGCGGATCATCTGGCGCCGCAGGACCTCGGCGCCGAGCGCCAGCGCCGCGATCAAGATCAGCGACGGCAGCAGGCGTCTCGTGCCGTCGGTCGGCCCCCACCAGAAGAGCAGCACGAGCACCACGCCGAGGACCCCGTATGCGATCCGTGGTTGGCGGAAGTACGGCGTCGCGCCCCGGCGCAGCCAGGTCGCCGACGCGGTCGGGCCGGCGAGCCAGGCGGCGATCACGATCACGACGCCGTAGACGATCAGCGCCTGCGCGATCTCGACGAGCTGGGTCGTCGCGATCGACCATGCGGCCTGCGCCGCGGGCTCCGATGCCGAGGTCGTGGCCAGGGCGCCGACCACGTAGTTGCCGGTCAGCCCGTGGGCGAACAAGACCAGAACCCCGACCGCGACGAAGGCCAGCCCGACGGCCCGCAGGGTCTGTCTTCGTCGGGTGCCGGCGAGGTAGATCGCCGCGGCGTAGAGCGCGATCGCCAGCGCGGTCAGGAGCCAGGCAAGGGTGCGCAGGATCCGGACCCCGGTCTGGACCGCAGCGAGGTCGTCGGAGCGCATGATCTGAATCTGCGCCGCGTCGGGCGGGAGCTTGCTCGCGACGTCGCCGCCGACCCCGACCTGGTCCGCGACCTGGGTGAGGATCGTTCGGAGGTCGAGGACCACGTTGCCGCCGCTGGTCGAGACGGCCTGGTTTCGGTTGTCGATCACCGCTAGGAACTGCTCGTGGGTGGTCCGGTTGGCGTCCTCCCACAGGCCCTGGACCTTGGGCTGGGCGAGGGCCTGCTGCGCGATCCGCAGGGCGAGCTCGCGCAGCCCCCCCGACGCCGGCCCCGCGAGGGGCTTCAGGTCGGAGGGCAGCGCCTTGGAGAGCTGGGCCTCGACGTCCACGTTCGCGTAGAGCTGGCTGACCAGGAAGTCGGACACCGCATTCCGTATGTCGGAGTTCTCGAGCAGCTTGGCGCTGGTCGTGGTCCAGGTGTCCGTCTCCAGGAGCTGGCGCTTGGCCCAGACCGCGAAAACCGAGACGAAGGCGAGCACCGACGCGACGATCACCAGCGCCATCGGAAGGGCCCGGCGGGTGCCTGCGCTCCCTGAGGGGGTCTCGGTCACATTCCCACCGACATCGAGTCGACGATCAGTCTATGCGTCCGATCGGAACCGGCCGACCTCCCCGCGATCGGAGCCGCCCGACCGCCCGCCGCGCGATATGGGAGGGTGCGTGCCGAGGAGCTACACCCATGAAAGGGGATTCCGCGAGTGACCCTGGCAACCGACTATCCGTTCCTGAACATCCTCTGGACGATGATCATCTTCTTCGCCTGGGTGATCTTCATCTGGGTCGCGATCACCGTGCTGATCGACGTCTTCAGACGTCACGACGTTGGGGGCTGGACCAAGGCGGGATGGGTGATCCTCGTGATCGTCATCCCGTTCCTGGGAGTCCTGCTGTACCTGATCGTCAATCACGAGGGGATGGCGAAGCGAAACGTCAAGCAGGCCGAGACCCAGAAGGCCCAGTTCGACCAGTACGTCCGCGACACCGCGGGCGGCTCGGCGGGCGAGATCGCCAAGGCCAAGGAGCTCTTGGACAGCGGCGCGATCAACCAGGCCGAGTTCGACCAGATCAAGCAGAAGGCGCTCGCCTAGAC
>JBOGZB010000275.1:0-9705 GCA_050697175.1 Solirubrobacterales bacterium
CATCGCCTCGCCCATCACCGCGTAGGTGATGTTGTTGGCCGTCAGCCCGAAGGTGTCGATCCGAAGGAGCGCCTGGCCGTCGTCGAGCGCGGGCGGCTCGGACTCGGCGATCCGGCACTCCCGCAGGTCGTCGCGCTTGACCAGGAAGTCAGTCATCGCGCCCATCCTTTCACGGGCGGCCGGCCCGGCGCCCCCGCTCGATCACCACCCCGCGCTCCGTGGCGCCTTTCTGTCGCTATCCGACCGAAAAGCGCCACCGACCGTCCGGGCGGGCGGGCGGGCGGGGCGGCTAGCGTGCGGGCGCGCGGGCGGCGCTGGCGCGCTTGGCGGATTTCGACAGGCCGACGGGCACGAGGCTCGAGAGGCCGTAGTTCGACCCGTTCCGGGCGAACGCCTTGAAGCGGCCGGGCTGCTCCAGGGCGGTGATGACCGTTGCGATGCCGTTGCCGTCGGTGCGGGCCGCGCCGCCGGCGAACGTCACGCGGGTGTTGCGAAGCGGCTGCCCCTGGAAGGTCGCCTGGACGGTCGCCTGCACCTCGCCTGGGATCGATGGGGCATCGACCTCGGTCACCTGCACCCGGTAGCGATCGTGGGCCGGGGCCCGGGTGAAGTGGAGAAGGGCGCTCGTCGGGCCATAGGTGAGCTTGCATCCGGCCGAGGGCGAGGGGGCGATCAGCCAGTGGAGGGCGCCGCCGAGGGTCGGGATCAGGTCGAGCCCCTCGGACTCGCCGCAGATCTTCTGCTCGATCGCGAGCCGCCGCTCGCCGGTCCTGGTGTTGACGCTCCACACCTGGTAGACGTCGCCGCTCGAGCCGGCGAGCAGGAGCTGGCCCTTCCAGAACGCCGCCCCGGTGATCCCGGTCGGGGGCACGGCATCGGGCAGGCGGCGAACAGCATGGATCACCCGCCCGGTGCTGCCGTTGTTGCGCGGCGCCACGTCGCTCGCGCGGTAGGCGAGCAGATCATCGCCGCTGCTGGTCCAGATGAGCCTGCCGTCGGGCGATGTCTCCGCCCACATCGCCTTCGGGATCTCAGCGGGATCGAGCTTCACGTAGTAGCGGAAGTCGAGGGTCGCGGGGTCGGCGACGCCGAACGCGCCGGTGCCGCACGTGTTGCCGACACCCGGCGTGTAGCACTCCATCGGAAGGATCACCCGACCGCCCCCGAGCCGGTCCCAGGTCGGGTCGCCGATGTGGTTGTAGCCCTCGCGCTTCGTGACCCGCTTCGGGATCTCGGCGCCGACCCCGCCGGTCTGCAACAGGTCTGGCGTGGTCCGCCAGAGGCCCTGAAAGACCCCGACGAAGAACACCTTCGACTTCGAGAGGTTCGAGGTCAACCCCTGCCAGTAGGGCACCGGGATCGAGCTCGCCCCGGTCATCAGCCAGCGCCCGGGATCCTTCGCGCCGGCGCTCGGCGCGGCACCGAGTGCCACCACGATCGTGGCGACGAGCACGGCTGCGGTCGCGCGAACGCGCCACATCTCGCTACGGCCCCGTCCAGCCGCCGGAGCGGCAGGGCTCGCCGCCGCAGACGTCGGCGACCACGCCGTTCGGGCGCAGGAACCCCGAGATCAGCTTCTCGGCCAGGGCCGCTCCGCGGGGCGCGCCGTGCGGGTCCTCGCCCTCGCGGTTCGGAAGGTTCTCGAGCGGCGGCGGCGGAACGCCGATCGTCTGGCCCGGGTTGCTGGGATCGGGCCGGACTGGGCCGATGTCCCAGTAGAAGATCGCCGACCGTCCCGAGTACGGGTAGCTCGTGATCGGCGGCACGCCGGCGAGCACGTCGACGTTCGGCCACCGCCCAGGATCGAGGATCGGAACGTGGGCCGAGGCGCGGATCGTCCGCGCCTCGACGTCGGAGGCGAAGTTGGACACCTGGTGGTCGCCGAGCGCCACGTTGATCAGGACACGGTGCTGCGGGGTGTGGCCCAGCGCGTGGCCGGTCATCCGGTGCGCGTATCCGTCCGGCTCGCCTCGGTCCCAGAGCATCTGGATCAACGACAGGATCAGCGGCCGCGAGAGCTCGTCGGGGTAGCTCGGATAGAGGATCGTCTTGAACTCGTCGAAGTCGACCGAGCGCGGCAGGAGCAACGAGTACCTCATCGCGGCGACGCCGAGCGCGGCTCGCGTGAAGTCGGGCGAGAGCGCGGTGAGCGCGCCGCCCATGATCCCGCCCTGGCTGTTGCCGTCGTAGTAGAGGTGGCTGGTGTCGATCACCGACGGCGTCCCGAGCGTGCCGTCGACGTGGAAGGCCGGGTCGCTGCTGAACCCGTCCGGATGGATCATCGCCCGCCCCAGGTAGAGCTCGTCGAGGAGGCCCTGCTGGAGCCGGTCGGCGAGCTTCGGGAAGTTGCTGATGTCGTGAACGATCGAAGCGGTGACGCCCAGGTCGCTCTGCGACATTCCGATCTCGTCGGTTGCACAGAGCACGAAGCCGTAGGTGTCCGCGAGGTCGGCCTGGGTGTCCGAGGCGACCTCGGATGCGTCGCCGAACAGGCCGTGCCCGTAGAGCGACGGACGCGCCGCCGACGGCGTCCCGTCCACCGCCGAGCGAGGAATGATGCAGTCGAAGTTGGCGTCCCAGGTGCCGTGCCGGGTCGGCACGCCGCGCTTGGTCAGCGCGAACCGCCCGCCGGGCGCGCAGTTCGGCGCCAGGTAGCAGGGGACGGTCACCGTCCCCTTGACGCGACGCGCGATCTGCGGGCTCTGGGCGGCAGTGAAGGTCTGGACGTCGGTGACGTGGAAGGTCGGCGAGCGCCCCTCGACGACCCGGTTTCCGAGGTGGGTGTCGCCGAGCGCGGCGAAGGCGTCGTTTCGCATGTGGAGCGCGCGCATCGCGATGTTGTGGTCGCTGGCGACAGTGAAGTCCCAGGCCAGGTAGAGGCTCTGGCGCGCGACGCCGGCCTTCTGGAGCGTCTTGAAGATCGACTCGAAGTGGCCGCGCCGCCGGTTGATCTGCGGCGCGCTCGACGGCAGCCGGTCGCGGTAGTATCGAAACCCCGGCGGCGCCTCGATCGTCTTGCCACTGGCCGTCTTCAGGTTGCGAAGCGCGACGATGTAGCGGTGCCCGGAGGCGAAGTTGGTCGCCGGGTTGATCAACAACGCGGTTCCTGCCGGCGAGGTCGCATTGGAGTCGATCTCGGCCCAGATCGGCCACCTCTGCCCGGTCTTCGCGTCGATCACGACGATCGGCTGGCTCGGCTGGTGGTAGCGGGCGATGTGGTTGATCGGGACGGCGCCGGTTCGTGCCAGCGCGGCCTTGCTGGTCAGTCCCGGCACCCGCACGACGATCGTCTGGCCGGGGCTGAAGCCGTTGCTTCGGTCATACGGTGCGGCGGTGATCGGATCGCCGCTCGAGTTGGTCGGCATCGCCCCCGTCTTCAGGTTCACTCGGCGCCCCGTGATCGACGACGGGTCGGGCACGGTGTAGTAGTCGTCGGGAAACGGGAGCAGGCAGTCCGACCCCGTCTGCTGGCCGATGAAGTCGCAGCGGTTGGCCGCGCTCAGGTCGACGCTCGGGGATGCCGAGGCGACCGCCGAGCCGACCAGGGCCACCGCCGCCGAGCAGAGGCAGGCGGCCGCCGTGCTGATCCGGGCGATCCGTCTTGCTCTCCTCATCCGCACTCCCCTCCGGCCCGACAAGGCGCGCGTCGAACGACGGCTTGCCCTAGGCCTGAACTCCCGTCCCAGACTGTAGTCCGAGCCGCCCGGCGATGAGTTGACGCTCCTGCGAGGGTCTAATCCACACAGCAGTATCTGAAGGCCGGCCTGGTCGACCAGATCCTGCTCCACGTCGTGCCGGTGTTGATGGGTGACGGCGTGCGGTCACCTCCGGTATCGCGTCGCGAGGTGATCAGCCCGGGGTCGCCGTGGGGATAGGCTCCCCCCGTGTCGCGCTTCCCGCTACCGCCGCTCCTCGACGAATGGCCGTGGCCCGTCCGGATCGTCCTGGCTGGGATCGTCCCGATGGGATTCGGGTTCCTGTGCGGCGCGATCCTCGACAGCTCGGCGACCGCGTACATCGTGCTCCAGGTACTGGCGGCGCTGGGCGGATACTGGGCCGGGTTCGAGCACGACCTCCCGCACCACGCGCGACTGCGGGGGGTGCTCGGTGGCCTCCTGTTCGGCGGGTTCGTCCTGATCGGCCATCACGTCGCCGGCGGAGAGGACCACGGCCTGATCCCGAACCCCGAGCCGGTGCTGCTGATCTTCACCGCGCTGCTCGGCGCCGTCCTCGGAATGCTTGGCGCCCACACGCGGATGCGGATCGAGCTGGCGGGGGATGATCCACCCGCCACAGGTCCCTAGCCGAGCTCGACCGCGACCACCAGCGCCGTGTCGCGCCACTCGGCGAGGTCGCCCGAGTAGACCGGCGAGTACTTGTCGAACAGGAGCCGGCGGGCGCGGGCGTCCTGGCCTGGATCGGTGACCACTCGGGCTCGGCTCGCGAAGGTCCGATCGGCGATCCGCACCGTGACCTCGGCCGTCTTCAAGAGGTTTCGAACCCAGTTGGAGCGCTCGCGCCCCTCGGAGAGCATGTAGAGGGTCTGACCCTCGAGCCCGAACCAGATCTCGATCTCGCGCGGCTCCCCGCTGACCCGCCCGGTCGTCGTCAGGTAGCAGTAGCGCTCGTCGGCGGCGGGGCTGGACGTCATGGCCAAAGTATGCGGATCGGCTTCCCCCGGTCGATCTGATCATCGCCGCCCTCGCCGATCGCCACGATTTCGGCATCCTCCACTACGACGGCGACTACGACCTGATTCGCGAACGGACCGACCTGCGCTTCGAGAGCGTCTGGCTCGCCGAGCGAAGAGCGCTCTAAGGACTATTGTCCGAAGTGTGCACCTGAGGGGGTTGCTCGGAGGGTTGTGGATCTCGCTCTGGCTCCTGGCGATTTGGGCGGTGGTCCTGTACGTGTTCTTCACCACCCTGGCGTCGATCTCGCCGGTGAAGGTCGCGGCGCTGACAGTGGTCACGACGGTGATCGCCCTGCTGGTCGTGATCCGCAACGTGCGCGTCGCCTCCGAGCTCGCCCACCCCGGCGGCAATCCGGCGGTCCGAAGAGCGCTGAACAGGCAGCGCGAGCGTCGTGGCTTCTGAGGCCGCCGGGTTGGGGCGCGACGTCGCGCGGGCGTCCGAGCGTATGCCGGTCCGGCTCGGCGCCGGCGCCCATTCCTCGCCGAGCCAAGGCGCCTGCGTGGTCGAGCTCGCCTCGCTGATCGCCGAGGAGAAGTTCAGCGACCGGCCGCGGTGTGTTTGCCCGGTGATCGGAGCGTTCCTGCGCGGCTGGAACGACCGGGCGCCCCACGCGAAGCGCCAGCGGCTCCGGCCCTACGCGGAGCGGATCGTCGGCTCACGCGAGGACGCCCGGGTGACGCGCGAGCGACGCGACGTCTGCCTCGAGTGGGCCGGCGCCGACCTGCGTCGCGGCGCCACCGGCCGCTTCTGGAGCCGGACCGGCGTCCGAATCCGGATCGCCGTCTTCTGCGGCCTGCGCGGAGCGGTGCGCCTCAACGAGGGAGCCGGCGACTACGCCGCCCGCGTGGCGTGGGCTCGGCGCGACAGCGAGAGCGCCTTCGAGCTCCTCGACCGCCTGCTGGCGATCGGCGAGCATCCGCCGCCCGAACGCCCCCCGGCCCCGGCGCTCAACGGCAACGGCAATGGCAATGGCCGCCGGCATCTGAACGGCAACGCCCCGGCGCTCGGCCCGATCAGCCGAGGTGCCGAATCGCGTCCGGAACTCCCTCCTGAGCGCTCGGAAAGCGAGGAGCCCAGCCGAGCTCGGACTTGATCCGGGCGTTCGAGCTCTTGGCCGACCGCATCACCGCGCGGACCGGATCGGCGCCGGCGGCGAGCCGGGCGATCCATGCTGGGACGCGCCGAGGAGGTCCCTTCCCAAGGGCGGTCGCGGCGAGGGCGACGAAGTCGTAGAGTGGATCGGCTGGTCGTCGACGACGTGGTAGAGCGCCCCGGCCGGCGCCCGCTCGGCGGCATCGGCGCAGGCGCTCGCCACATCCTCGACCCGCACCACGTCCCACCAGTTCTCGCCCGATCCGATCACCGCGAAGCGCCCCGGCTGGCGCAGGCGGTCGACGAACTCCTCGACGAACCAGCCGCCGGCTCCGTAGACGTGGCTGGGGCGGATGATCACCTCCTCGAGCGAGGACTCGCGCAGGAGGCGCTCTCCCTCCTGCTTGGAGCGCCCGTATTCGGTCTCGACCGGCAGCGGCGTCTCCTCGTCGAGCACGGCGCCATTCGCGTCGCCGGTCACCACGGTGGAGGCGAAGACGATCCGCCGAACGCCACTCGACTCGCAGGCGGCGATCAGGGATCTCGTGCCGTCGACGTTGACCGCGCGGATCCTCTCCGGGTCGCGCTGCGAGGCGATCTCCGCGGCGAGGTGGATCACGCACTCGGGCGCGGCGGACTCGATCGCCGCGCCGAGCGACCGGGCGTCGGTCAGGTCACCGGCCATCGCTTGCGTGCCCGGCGGCTCGGAGCCCTCGCGCCTGACGAGCGCCTTGACCTCGTGGCCTCGCCCGGCGAGCTCGCCACAGACCACGCCGCCGAGGAAGCCGCTGGCGCCGGTGACGAGGACCTTCACGCGGCGAGTCTATGCCCGTAGGGAGAGCGCTCCCACGACGCGCCTTACGGATCACCGAAGTTATGGTTGGCGCATCAGCGACTCGGTGACCTATGACGGCGGTGGCGCGGTGGCGACCCTCGCGATCGACGACGGCAAGGTGAACGCCCTCTCCCCCGCCGTTCTGGAGGCGCTCATCGCCGGCCTCGACCGGGCGGAGTCAGAGGAGGCGGCGGTCCTGCTGACCGGGCGCCCCGGGTACTTCACGGCCGGGTTCGACCTCAAGGTGTTCGAGCAGGGCGGCGACGAGCTGGTGCGGATGCTCGAGCTCGGAGCGATCCTGAGCCGGCGCATCCTCGCCTTCCCGCGCCCGGTGGTGATCGCGGCGAGCGGCCACGCGCTGGCCGCCGGGGCCTTCCTCCTGCTCGCGGCCGACCTCCGAATCGGGACCGCGGGACCGTTCCGCGTCGGCCTGAACGAGGTCGAGATCAGCCTCACCATGCCGTGGTTCGTGGTCGAGCTGGCGCGCCACCGGCTGAGCCCGCGCCATCTCGACGCCGCTGTCGTCCACGCGACGATCTATACGCCCGAGGACGCGATCGCGCCGGGCTACCTCGACCGCACCGTCGCCCCCGACGCCCTCGCCGCCGAGAGCCGGGCGGCCGCCGAGGAGCTCGCGGCGCTCAATACGCGCGCCTTCGCCGAGACGAAGCAGCGCCTTCGCGGCCCGGCGATCGCCGCGGTCGAGTCCGGCACCGAGCGGATGCTCGACGAGCTGCGCGCCGCGATGTCCGGCTAGCCCGGCGCAAAGGGTCCGGCGGCGCATGGAACATGCCCGCCCGTGAGACTCAGGCGAACGAGACCCGGCCGGGCCCGGCGAGCGCCCATCCCGCGGCGGCCGAGCTATTACCTGGTCGCCGGCGTCGACCTGAGGGCCGAGATGGATCGGCTCTGCCGGCTCCCCGTATTCGGCGGCGCGGCCGGGCCGCTGTCTCGGCGGGTTCCCCATCTGACGGTTCGCCGCGCCTCGAAGCGGCCCCGCACGCGGCTCGGGTTCGCGGTCCTCGGCGAGTGGCGGATCTCGGTCACCGCCTTCCCGGGGCAGCGTCCCGGCGACGCCGAGGAGACCCTTCTCCACGAGCTGGTCCACCTGTTCGTCGGCGCCTCCCCGGGCAGCCGGCGCTGGCACGGGCGCGAGTTCAAGGCGACCCTTCGGCGGGCGATGCGCGAGGGCTACGGCGTCACGGGCGTCAAGGCCGCCGGCAGCTATCACGGCGCTTTTGCCGACGCCCTCGAGCGGCGTCGCTCAGCCGCGCGGGCGAAGAGGTCGAGGCCGCTTCACCCCGGCCAGCTCGCCCTCGAGTCTCAGATCCCCGCTTCCTGAAGGAAGTCGAGAACCTCCTGGCCGCAGCGCTCCGGCTCGTCCTCGAACAGGAAATGGCGAACGCCCTCGAGCATGACGACCTTGGAGCCGGGAATCCCCTTCGCGAAACGTGACGCGTAGTCGAGCGGCAGGTACTCGTCGGCCTGACCCCAGAGGATCAGTGTGGGCACCCGGAGCGCCGCCAACCTCGCCTGGTAGGGCTCCAGCTCGTCGAGGTCGAAGGAGCGATAGAGCTCGAGCATGCCGCGGCGGTTTCCCGCTGTGGAGAACGCCTTCCAGTACTCGTCCAGCGCAGGCTCGTCGAACGCGGTGGAGGCCGCCTCGAGCAAGGTGCCGAACCCTTCGCGCGAGAGGCTGTCCACGAGCGCCTCGCCCTGAATCGGGGTTTGGATCGTCTTGGCGATCTCGATCCACTCGTGGTCGGGAAAGAATCCCGTGTTGGTGACCACCAGGCCCGCGACGGCGTCGGGGTGATCGCACGCCCACCGCAGGCCGATCAAGCCGCCGGTGTCGTGGACGAACAGCACGACCCGGTCGAGCCCGACCTCGCGACGGAAGCGCTCGACCGCCTCGACGTGGCGTTCGTAGGTCCCGGGCGGGTCGGCCGGGGAGTCGCCGAACCCGAGGAGGTCCGGCGCCACCGCCCTGCGGCCCGATGACGCGAGCGCTGGGAGCAGGTGGCGCCACATGTAGGAGCTCTGCGGCCACCCGTGTATGCAGAGCGCCGGCGCAAGGGTCGAGTCCGACGGCCCGGCCTCCCGATAGGCGATTCCCTCGGCGCGCTTGATGGCTTCCTGCGGCACGCAGTCAGCCTATCCGCCCGATCTACGTCGCCCGGGCGCGCCGCTTTCCCGCCCGCGCCATCTTCACCCGCTCGATCGCCGGCAGCACGACCTTTCGCAGGCGGACGGCCGCGGGGGTGACCTCGACGCACTCGTCGTCGCGGATGAACTCGAGCGCCTGGTCGAGCGAGAGGCGGTGGTGCGGAACCAGGCGCACGGCCTCGTCGGAGCCGGCGGCGCGAATGTTGGTCTGCTGCTTTTCCTTCGTAGGGTTGACGTCGAGGTCGTCGGAGCGCGCGTTCTCTCCGATCACCATCCCCTCGTAGACCTCCTCGCCCGGGCCGACGAAGAGCTGGCCGCGCTCCTGGAGGTTCATCAGCGCGAACGATGCGGTGGTCCCGCGCCGGTCGGCGACCAGCGACCCCGTTGCGCGGGTGGTGATCTCGCCGTGCCACGGCTCATAGGTCTCGAAGACCGAGTGCAGGATCCCCGTCCCGCGGGTCTCGGTCAGGAACTCGTTTCGGACCCCGATCAGCCCCCGAGCCGGCACGAGATATTCGAGCCGCATCCAGCCGGTGCCGTGGTTGACCATGCCCTCCATCCGGCCCTTACGTAGTGCGAGGAGCTGGGTCACGACGCCCATGTAGCCCTCCGGGATGTCGATCGAGAGGCGCTCGACCGGCTCATGGACCTTGCCGTCCACCTCCCGGGTCATCGCCTCGGGCTTTCCCACCGTCAGCTCGAAGCCCTCGCGGCGCATCGTCTCGACCAGCACCGCGAGCTGGAGCTCTCCCCGGCCCTGGACCTCCCAGGCGTCGTTGCTGTCGGTCGGGAGCACCTCGATCGAGACGTTTCCGACCAGCTCGGCCTTGAGGCGCTCGTCGAGCTGTCGCCCGGTGAGCCTGTCCCCCGACCCCCCGGCGAGCGGCGAGGTGTTGACGCCGATCGTCATCGCGAGGG
>JBOGZB010000276.1:0-11923 GCA_050697175.1 Solirubrobacterales bacterium
CTCGAGGAGCTGGTCCGCTCGATGGCGGACTCGGGCTCGCTTCAGCGCGCCGGGGACGGCTGGAGCTTCGACCGCGACGTCCCGGTCGAGGTCCCGGAGACGGTCGAGAAGCTGATCTCGACCCGAATCGACCGGCTCCCGGACGCCGCACAGGACCTGCTCGCCGTCGCCGCGGTGCTGGGCCGTCAGTTCCCGGTCGACCTGCTCGAGGCCGTCGGGGGAGGCGGCGAGGCCAGCCGACCGCTCCAGGAGCTGCGGGCCGCCGAGCTGCTCGGTGACGCTGCCAGCCTGCCGGTGCCGCTCTTGGCCTTCCGTCACACCCTGATCCAGGAGACCGCCTATCGACGCCTGTTGCGTAGCCGACGCTCCGAGCTGCACGCCGCCGCGGCCGAGGCGATCGAGTCGTTGTACGCCGACCGGATCGACGAGTTCGCCGGAATGGTCGCCCACCATGCCGACGCCGCCGGCGACGATCGCCGCGCCTTCGACTACCACCGCCGTGCCGCCGAAGCCGCGGCGCGGGTCTACTCGGTCGACGAGGCGATCGAGCACTACGACGGTGTGCTCGTCGCGGCGGGGCGGCTGGGGCTCGGCGACGCCGATGCCGCGGTGCGCTCAGCGACCTTCGCGAGGGCCGGCCTGCGGTTCGCGATCGGCGACCTCGATGGCGCCAGACCCGATTTCGAGACGGCGATCGCCGCGGCGCGCGAGGCAGGCGACGCCGAGCTCGAGGTCAACGCGTCGCTGGGGCTGGTCAGCTATCTGCGCTCGCGTGACTTCGCGCGCGCCACCGAGTTGATCGAAGCGACGGTACGTGCCTCGGACGGAGTGCCTTCCGTCGCCCGGGTCAACGCGCTCGCCCGGCTCGCGATCCAGTACGTGCACCAGCTTCGCCTTGATCGCGCGGCTGAGATCGGCGAGCGGGCGCTCGCCCTCGCGCTCGCCGAAGGCGACCGCCGCTCGCTATCCCAGGCCAAGGACGCCCTGAAGCTGGTCGCCCAGCAGCTCGGCGACGTGGATCGGCTCGAGGAGCTGACCGACGATCTGCTCGCCACACTTCGTGAGCGTCCCGAGGACGCCTACTACCTGTCGTGGGTCCTGCTGGAGTCCGCGTTCGTGCCGCTGGCCCGGGGGCGCTGGGACGACGCTCGGGATCGCTTTCTGGAGGCCCTCGAGCTCACCCGCAGGCAGGGCTCCCGCTATCAGGAGCCCCTGTTCGTCGAAGGGCTGTGCTGGCTTCACGCCGCCGAGGGCGATCACGTGAGGGCGATCGAGCAGGGTCGGATCGCGGCCGAGCTCGCTCGGGAGATCGGCGCCGCCGAGTGGGCGAGCTGGACGGATGCGACGCTCGGCTGGGTGCTTCTCGAGGCGGGTGCTCCCGCCGAGGCGGCCGAATCGCTCGAGCGCGGGCTGCGGACCGCCGAGGAGAGCGGCCCCCCCGCGCAGCTCACCCGCTGCGTCTGCCTGCTCGCCTGCGCCCGCTCGATGCTCGGCGAGCGAGCCACCGCCGCCGGGCACGCCGAGCGCGGCGAAGGGCTCCTGGCACGCGTCTCGGCCCCGCCCGGCAGGGCGTGGCTGTTCGGGGCCCATGCGTATCTGGCGATCGCTCGTGTCCGTCAGGATGCCGGCGATCACGAAGCGGCCGAGCGGATCGCGTCGCCGATCCTTGCGGCCTCCCGCCGCAGCGGCTGGAGCGAGAGGCTCGCCGGAATCGCACTGATCGACCGCCGAGGCTAGTCGGGCGTTGTCCCGCGCGAGCCTGTCGCGCGCTCACAGCATCTCGGCCAGCCGTTCGGCTGCCCGCCGAGCGCCGTCAGTCTCCACCGGCACGTAGTCGACCTCGCGATTGATCTCCTGCGCGATCGCCTCCGCGATCGCATCGGGCGGGGAGTCGTCGAACTCCATGCGGCGTCCGGCTCGGTAGCGCTGGAGGCGGTGGTGAACGTGGAAGCTCTGCTCGAAATGGTGCTTGAGCGGGAAGTAGATGAACGGCCGCCGATTCGCGGTCAGCTCCATCGCGGTGGTCAGGCCGCCCTGCGCGATCGCCAGGTCGCAGGCGGCGAGGTGGCGGTACAGGTTGTGGACGTACGGGCGGACCTCCAGGTCCTCCAGGTACGGAAGCGAGTCCGGGTCGATCCGGGGTCCCGCGACGACGATCATCCGCAGCTCCGGCACGGCCCGCTTGGCGGCCGGGTGAGCGGCGATCACCTTGCGGAGCAGGCTCTCGCCGACCCCCGAGCCGCCCACCGTCACGATGCACACCTTCTCTTCGGGGGCGTAGTCCAGCTCCGCGCGCAGCGCCTCGCGGTCGGCGACCTCGGCCGGGTCGAAGCCGCTCACGTAGCCGGCGAAGTCGAAGTGCTGCTCGGTCCATTCGCGGATCATCGGCAGGTCGGGCCCGAGGCGCTCGTCGACGATGTCGTCGGGGTTGCCGACGAAGATCGACCTGTCGCGGACCTGGGGGTGCGCGGCGATGTGCTCGACCATCTCGGCGTTGTAGTCGGCCGCCAGGAACGCCTCGCGCTCGCCGCCGTCGGGCATCGGCAGAAAGCCGACGAAGTCGGTCAACCACGCGTAGTCGGCGTGTTTTAGGTCGGGGTGCTCGTGCAGGTAGTAGTCGACCTCCCAACCCTCGTCGGCGATCCACAGGTCGTAGCGGTCCTCACTGATCACGTCGTGAAAGAGCATGAAGTTGGCGACCAGGATCTCGTCCATCCGGCGCAAGGTCTGAAAGGCGTGCAGGTCGTGCTCGGCGGACTCGGACTCGAAGTGCCCAGACTCGGAGGCAAGGTGCTCGGAGGCGGGGTGGATCCGCTCGCCCTCGGCCTCGAGCACCCGGGTGACCGGATCCTGGGCCAGCCAGTCGATCTGGAGATCCTCGACCAGGCCACGGAGCTCGCGGGCGATCGCCACGTCGCGCTGGGCGTGGCCCAACCCGATCGGGGACGAAACGTAGAGGGCACGCTTTCGCCCGTCATCGGATCGGTGCACGGTCGGGTCCGAGATCCGCGCCTGCACCTCGGCCGGCTGCGCGAACTCTCGCAGCGCGAGGTTGATCGGGACCGGCTTGCGTCCAACCGTGTGGCCCATCCCGGCTAGCTCCCGGTACTGGCCGGACGACTCCGTCGCGAGCGCCTTCGCCCAGCTCGGAGGGGTGACGACGTCCAGCTCTCCCTCGAGGACCAGAATCGGGCAGCTGACCGCCCGAGCCATCTCCACAAAGGCTTCGCGGCCGGCGGACAAGACCTCCGACATGGACGTGGCCTCGCCGGCCCCGACCGGGCCCAGGGTCCGGACCAGGGTCTCGCCGTCGGTCTGCGACGCCCATTCGACGAAGTATTCGATCGCCATCGTCGAGTGTGGCTCGCTCGTTGCCTGGGTCGCCCACCACTCCGCGAACTCCCCGAGGTGGTCGCGCATGTGATGGACGTTGTAGCGCGCTGGGCCGCGAGGGCGATCGACTTCTTCCAGGAGTCGTGCCCGGGTCCAGTCCGGCCACTCGCCGCCGAGCGGGAACAGGGGCCCGATGAAGACCGCCCCCGCGACGCGATCCGGGTGGTGCGCGCACAGGTAGAGGTTCCACAGCGTGCCGGCTGACATCGAGACGTTGATCGCCGTCTCGGTGCCGGTTGCGTCGAGGACGGCGAGCGCGTCGGCCGCGTACTCGTTGGGCGCATAGGAGGCCGGGTCGACGGGGCGGTCGGAGCGCCCGTTGCCCCGCCCGTCGAAGGTGACGACGCGGGCGTGGCGTGCGAGGTAGGGGATCTGCGCCTTCCAGAATCGGGAATGGACGATCGACCACGTAGGGAGCAGGTGGTACGTGGGCTCGCCGTCACCGTAGACCTCGTAGAAGAGGCGGACCCCGTCGCGCTCCACGAACCCCTCCCGATCCGGGTACCGAGCCCTGGTGGGATCGCCCGGGAGTGCGTCCTTGAGATCCTCCGTGATCGCGCTCATCGGCTCTCCTTGCTCTCGGGTCACACTCTCACACGCCGCCTGACGGCGCGCCGCGGCTCAATGGCAATCAGCTCAGGGCGTCGCCTCGAGCACCAGGTTGAACGGCGTCTCGGTGGCGCGACGGACCCGGCCGAAGCCGCCTTCGGTGATCACCTCGGCGAGGCGTGCCTCGCCGGCCTGGGCGCCGAGCGCCAAGCCGACCTCCTGGTCGAGCGAGGCGGGTGTGCAGATCACGGTGGAGGCGCCGTAGAACACCCGCCCGACGGGGTTCATGTTGTCCTCGACCCGATCGTTCGCAAACGGCTCGACGATCATCCAGGTCCCGTCGGGCTTCAGCGAGTCGCGGATGTGAGCCGACGCTCCCACGGGGTCGCCCATGTCGTGCAGGCAGTCGAATACGCAAACCAGGTCGTAGTCGGCTCCCGGGTAGTCCTTGGCGGAGCCGACGTCGAACGTGATCCGATCGCCGACCCCGGCCTCGTCGGCCAGCGCCCGGGCGCGCTCGATCGACTCAGGGTGGTAGTCGAAGCCGAAGAACTCGGAGTTCGGGAAGGCCTCGGCCAGGATCACCGTGGATGCCCCGTGCCCGCATCCGATGTCGGCAACCTTGGCGCCGCTCTCGAGCTTGTCCGTGACGCCGTCGAGCGCCGGGATCCACTCGTCGACCAGGTGACCTCGGTAGCCCGGCCGGAAGAACCGCTCGGTGCCCTGGAAGAGGCGATGGTCGTGCTCGTGCCACCCCATTCCGCTGCCGGTTCGAAACGCCTCGAGGATCCGATCCTCGTCGGCATACAGCGAGGCGATCAGCTCGTAGGCTCCGAGAAGGTAGAACGGGCTGTCATCGTCCGCGAGCGCCAGGGCGTGCTCGTCGGGCAGCGTGTAGCGATCGGTTTCGGGATCGTACGCGACGTACCCGCCTGCGGCTTGATTTCGCAGCCATTCGCGTACCGACCGCTCGGCGGCGCCGGAGCGCTCGGCCACCTCGGCGGAGCTCAATGGCCCGGCGCCCGCCATCGCCTTGTAGAGGCCCAGCTTCTCGCCGATTCTGAACAGCGGGGCGCTGATCACCGCGCCCAGGTCCGTGACCGCCTTGCCCATGAATGCTTCGAGTGCCGCTTCGTCGATCTGCTGGGTGGTGCTCACCGGATCCTCCTTGGACTTGGGTGGACTGGAACGCTCAAAGGCTCTCGCGCCCGGGCGCGACGTTCAACGCAATCGGCCACCGTCCCAGCGTGCAGAATTACCGCTCGGCGGCCGCGCGCGGAAGGTAGGGTCGGGCGTGATGAGCGCCCCGAGGCAGGGTTTGCGAGAGCTTGCCGGCGATCCAGTGGTCGGGTTCCTCGGCACCCTGGAACCGCAACAGGCAGCGGAGCTCCGCAGGCGGGGAGTTCGCCGGCGGTTTCGCCGGGGGCAGGCCCTGTTTCACCAGGGCGGGAGCTCGGATCGGGTGATGGTCCTGCTGCACGGCCGGGTCAAGGTCTCGACGGTCACCGAGGAAGGGAAGGAGATCGTCCTCGCGTTTCGTGGCCCGGGCGACCTGCTGGGTGAGCTGGCGGCGATCGACGGTGAGCCGCGCTCCGCCACCGTGGAGGCGATCGAGGCGGTTGAGGCGATCGCGATCACGGCGGCCGACTTCCGCTCCTTTCTGAGCACCCACGCCGAGGTCAGCATGCTGCTCCTGCGGATGCTGAGCCGCCGCCTGCGCGACGCGGACCGGGTTCGGGTCGAGTACGGAGCCCACGACACGGTCGGCAGGGTGGCGGCCAGGTTGGTCGAGCTCGTGGAGGAATATGGCGAGCCGGTCGACGGGGGAATCAGGATCGGGCTGCCGCTCTCCCAGGAGGAGCTGGCCGGCTGGACCGGGGCATCGCGCGAGGCGGTCAGCAAGGCGCTTCAGACCCTGCGCGGGGTCGGCTGGGTGCGCACCGAGCGCCGCAAGATCACCGTCCTCGACCTCGAGGCCCTGCGGCGCCGCTCGGCCTAGACCGCGACCGGCTGGAGCGGATCGGTTGCGCTGAAGGCAAAACGTGCAGTTGCGCCCCGGGGTCGGCGGCCGTTCTGGAGCCCGATCGCGCTCTCGTTCCGGCTCGCGAACGCTAGGTTTGGCGCGCTGTGGCCTCCGCGGACCGATTCGACGGCTTCGCGATCGACCTCGACGGGGTCGTCTGGCTGGCCGGCGAGCCGATCCCGGGCTCGGTCGAGGCGGTGGCGGCGCTTCGGCGCCGGGGAGCGGGGGTGGTCTTCGTGACCAACGACCCGGGCAGGACGACGGCGGCGACGGCCGAGCTCCTGGGCCGGGTCGGGATCGAGGCCGGGTCCGATGACGTCGTGACCTCCTCGGCCGCGGTAGCCGAGCGAATTCGCGCCGAGCAGGGCGAGGCGTCGGTCCACGTCCTCGGCCCCGAGGCCCTCGGCGAGCAGCTCGAGATGGCGGGCCTTCGGGTCGTCGATGCCGGCCATCGCCCCATCGACGCGGTGGTGGTCGGAGGCCATTCCGGATTCAACTACGCCGAGCTCCGAGACGCGGTCCGCGCGGTGCGCGACGGCGCGGAGCTGTGGGCGACGGGCCGCGACGCGACCTATCCGACCCCCGAGGGCCTGCTCCCGGGAACCGGCGCTCTGGTGGCGGCGGTCGAGACCGCCTCGGAGCGGCGGGCGCGGGTGGCGGGCAAGCCGGAGCCCCCGATGTTCGAGGCGGCGAAGCGGCGGCTGGGCGCGGGCCGGATCGCGATGGTCGGCGACACGCTCGACGCCGACATCGCGGGCGGAGCGCGGGCGGGGTTCGCCACGGTGCTGGTGTTGAGCGGCCGGACGACGCGAGAGGACCTCGAGCGATCCGAGATCGAGCCCGACATCGTCGCCGCGGACCTGGCGGCATTCTGCGGCTGACCCCCCGCCGCCCGAACTCAAATCGCTGCGTGTCGGATTGCGCCGGCCCAGCCGTCGAAAGTCGACACGCACGCCCGGTCGCCACCAGCCTCTTGTTGCGTGTCGAGTTGCGCCGGCGGAGCCGTCGAAAGTCGACACGCGCGGTGTGGGGTGGGGTTGGGGCCCGCGGTGCGGGGCGTGGTGGCGCCCGCGGGTGTGGGGCGCAGTGGCGCGCGGCGTGGGCTAGGCGGGGAGGGTGCCCTCGAGGCCTTCGAGGGTCGCGGCGACGAGGGTCCCGATCGAATCGAGGTCGTAGCCGCCCTCCTGGACGATCACGGTCGGCAGCTCGAGGCCGCCGAGCACCCGGCCCGCGGCGCGGAAGCCGTCCTCGGTCACCCGCAGCGGGCTCTCCGGATCGTCCCCGGCCGCGTCGACCCCCAGCGCCACGACCAGTCCTCGCGCGCCGCCGTCCGCCGCCCACGCGGCGAGCTCGGCGACCGCCTCGAGCCAGGCCTCGTCGCCCGACCCTGGCTCGAGGCACACGTTCCTGTTGGCGCCCCTCGCCGGGCCGGCGCCGTGCTCGGAGGCGAACCCCACGTAGTGGGGAAACCAGCCCGCCCCGGGATCGACGTGGACCGAGCCCGTCATCACCCCGGGATCCTCATAGAAGATCTCCTGGGTTCCGTTGCCGTGATGGGCGTCGACGTCGATCACGGCGACCGGCCCGAGTGCCGCGTGCAGTCGCGCCGCCGCAGCCGCGGTGTTGTTGAGGTAGCAGGAGCCGCCGAAACCCGACCGGGTCGCGTGATGGCCCGGAGGCCGGCAGCAGGCGTAGGCGGCCGGCTCGCCCGCGAGGACCAGGTCGGTCGCGGTGAGCGCGGCGTCGACGGCCGCGCGAGCCGCCTCCCAGGTGCCGGGACCGATCAGGGTCATGGTGTCGTAGGCGAACCGGCCCGCCCGGGCGGTGACGGCGGTCGGTTCGACGGGCGGACGACCGGCGAGGAGCGCCGGATGGGCGAACAGGTATGGCACCACCCGGTCCTGGCCCGGATCGTCGGTCAGTCCCGCGGCCTCCCAGTCGTCCCACGCCGCGGCGAGATAGGCGAGCAGCTCCTGATCGTGAATCTCGAGCAGCGCGGCATCCGGCTGCGGCTGGGCGTCCAGGAGCCGAGCCTCCATGGAGGCCAGAGTCTCGTGGATCCGCTCGGCGCGCGCGGGAAGCTCGGTGCCGGGGGTGCGAACGCCTACCCAGACCTCGCCCCCGGGCTCGTGCAGCCGATGGAGGTCGGTCCAGACGACTGGCATCGCGAGACGCACGGCCGCTCGTATACCACACCCCAGGAGCGACGCCTCCGGGGCGACGCCCCGAACGGTCGTCCGCTTGGTGCGGCATTTTCCCGGGAATCGGAGCGTCGAAAGGCCTTGACACCGCGCCGATCGGGCATATAGGTTCTAACGGTCGTTCATGAGAACTGGCTCGGCGCTCGACGACATCAGGCAGCAGCTCGGCGCGGATCGTGTCGCCGAGCCGCCGGGAGCGCTTCCGCAGCCCGCCGAGCGCCTCGACCCCACCGGGCCCGTGCGGCCGTTCGAGCTCGAGGTCGCGGTCGAGCGTCTGATGGTCGACTCGACCTCGTTTCGCCAGATCCGCGAGCGCGCGGGAGGCGACGCCGCCGCGATGGGCGAGCGGATCGCCGAGATCGTCGCCTCGCGCGGCAAGCTCCACAACCCCGACACCGACTCCGGCGGTGTGCTCTCGGGGACCGTGACGGCGATCGGCGGGGAGCTCGAGTCCCCTCCGGCGATCGGCGAGCGGATCGTCACCCTGGCGTCGCTGACCTTGACACCGCTCCGGCTCGAGGCGGTCCGGGTCGTCGATTCCGAGGATCCGCAGGTCGAGGTCGCCGGGACCGCGTACGTCTTCGAGCGGATGGCCTGGGCGCGGGCGCCCGAGAACCTGCCGCTCGCGACCGCGATCGAGATCTATGACGTCTGCGCCGCGGCGTCGCAGACCCGCGACCTGGCCCGGCAGGGCGACACGGTCTGCGTGCTGGGCGCCGGCCACGCGGGAAAGCTGGCGCTCGCCGCCGCTCGCCAGGCCGCGCCGCGGGGAACCGTGGTCGCCGTCGACGTCGACGGCGAGGCCGTGGACCAGGTTGTGATGCTCGGGCTGTGCGACATCGGGGTGACCGCCGACCTGCGCGACCCGCTTGGCGCGCTCGAGGCGGTGCGGGCCGCCGGAGCGCCGCCGGCCGACCTGACCGTGGTGGTCGTGAACGCCACCGGCTGCGAGCCGACCGCGATCCTGCTCACGGCCAAGGGGGGGACGGCGCTCTTCTTCTCGATGGCGACGAGCTTCTCGGCGGCCGCGCTGGCCGCCGACGGCATCGGCTCGAAGGTGCGGATGATGGTCGGCAGCGGCTACTCGCCCGACGGCGGCGCCCACGCCCTCGACCTCGTCCGCGGCTCGGCCGCGCTCCGAGAGGCGCTCGAGCTGCCGGGGGGCAACGCATGAGCGGCGAGGCCGGACACCGCGTGCAGATGCGCTGGCGCGATCTCGACGGACTCGGCCACGTCAACCACAGCGTCGTCCTGACCTACCTCGAGGAGGGACGGGATGCGTTCCTGAAGGGGCACGGGATCAGTCGCGACGAGTACGTCGTCGGCCGGTGCTCGGTCAACTTCCAGGCCGAGATCGATCCCGGGTTCGAGGCCGTGACGGTCGAGTGCGCGGTGCGCGAGGTTGGGCGCTCGAGCGTCACAACCAGCGAGCGGATCCTCGACCACGCCGGGGAGGTCGTCGTCGACGCCGAGTTCGGGCTGGTGCTCTGGGATCCGGACCAGCGCTCCTCTCGACCGCTTACCGAGGCCGAGCGCGCGTCTCTGGACGGATCGCAGGTCGGGGATCGCATGACTGAACGGGAGGATCGATGAACGCTTGGAACAGCGACCCGGTCGTGCTCACGGTCGCGGTGACCGGGGCTGACGTGTTTCGCGACAACAACCCCAATATCCCTTACACGACCGAGGAGATCGCGAGCTCGAGCATCGAGGCCGCGGCGGCGGGAGCCACGGTCGCGCACCTCCACGTCCGCGAGGACGACGGCACGCCGAGCGGCCGCCCGGAGCTGTTCATCGACGTGATCGACCGGATCAGGGCCGGATCCGACCTGCTGACCATGGTCTCGACCGGCGGCGCCAACGACATGACGATCGAGGAGCGAACGACCGGACTCGACGCCAGGCCGGACATTTCGGGGGTCGAGTCGGGCTCGATGAACTTCGGCGACGAGACGTTCATCACCCCGCCTCCCGCCGGGCGCGGGATCGTCGAGCGGGCGACCGAGGCCGGGATCGCGCTCGAGGTCGAGGCATTCGACGTCGGCCACGTGGTCAGCGCGGTGCGCTGGCTGGAGGAGGGGATCCTCCCGGCGCCGCTCCGTATCAACCTGGTGTTCGGGGTGCCGGGGGGAATCGACGCCTCGCCGGAGGCCCTCGACGCGATGGTCCGCCCGCTGCCCGCCGACGCCTTCTGGACCGTCACCTGCATCGGCCGCCATCACCCGCGGATGATGGGGCTGGCCCTCCTCCACGGCGCCCCGGGGATCCGGACCGGCCTCGAGGACGTCGCCTACCTGCGCCGCGGCGTCCTCGCGCCCTCGAACGCCGCGCTGGTCGAGATGGCCGTCGAGCTGACCGGCGCCCTCGGGCGCCAGGTCGCCACCGCCGAGCAGACGAGGGAGCTGCTTCGGCTTGGCTGATCAAGGCGCCACCACGGTGCCGGCCCCCGGCGACTCGCAGGACGGGCGCTCCTCGAGCCGGCGCGGCCCCGAGACGCGCGACGCGATCGACCGGGCGGCGGTCGAGCTGTTCGCCCGGCTCGGCTACCACGCAACGCCGATGCGGGCGATCGCGTCCGAGGCGGGGGTGCAGCCGGCGGCGATCTACCACTGGTACTCGAGCAAGGAGGCGATCCTGGTCGCGCTCCAGGACGACTTCATGGAGCGCCTGACCGAGAAGGTGCTCTCGGCCATGGGCCGGCACCGGCAGCCCGCACTCCGCCTCGCCGCGGCGGTGCGCGAGCACGTCGTCTTCCACGGGATCCACCGCCGCGAGGCGTTCGTCACCGACAGCGAGATCAGGGCGCTCGGCGACGAGCGCCGGGCGGCGCTGATCGCCAAGCGCGACGCCTATCAGGCGATGTTCGGCGACCTGATCCGCGACGGGATCCGTGAGGGCTCGCTTCGCGCCACCGACGCCCACGTGGCCACCTACGCGTTGCTGCTCGAGTGCACCGGGGTCGCGCTTTGGTTTGATCCGAGCGGCCCCCTGACGCTCGAGCAGGTCGCCGAGCTCCACGTCGAGCTGGTTCTCGGCTCGCTTCAGGCACGCGGCGAGTTGATAGCCGAGGCGATCGACAGCGTCTCGCGCGGCGCCGTCCAAGGGGGCGGGGAGCAGGGATGACGGCCCGGATCAAGCCGCCGGCGCTTCCCGAGCACGCGACGATCGCGGTGGTCGCCCCGGCGAGCCCGCCCCAGACCCGCTCCGAGACCGAGCAGGCGACCGCGTACTTCGAGGAGCTCGGCCACCGGGTCGTGCTCGGGCCCAACCTGCGAAAGGTCCACGGCTACCTGGCGGGGACCGACGCCGAGCGGGCCGCCGACCTCCAATGGGCGCTCAGCGAGCCCGGGATCGACATGGTGCACGCGCTCTGCGGCGGGTACGGGACCGCCCGGCTTCACGACCGGATCGACTGGGGAGCGCTCGGCAGCCCGCGGATCGTCTGTGGGTACAGCGACATCACCGCGCTCCACCTGGCGCTCGCGGCGCACGCCGGCTGGGTGTCGTTCTACGGGCCCAACTTCCTTCGCTTCACGCGCCGAAAGGACGAGCTGACCGACGAGACGAAGGCGTGGTTTCACCGCGCCTTCGAGCCCGCGCCGCTCGGAAGGGTGTTCGAAGACCCCGACGACCCGTACGTGCTCACGGTGGGGGAGGGAGTGGCCGAGGCGCCGCTGGTCGGCGGCTGCCTGACCCTGATCTGCGCGAGCATCGGGACGCCGTTCGAGATCCAGACCGAGGGCTGCATCGTGATGGT
>JBOGZB010000277.1:0-10740 GCA_050697175.1 Solirubrobacterales bacterium
GTTCCGAGGCCGCCACCGACCGCGGTCTTCCCGGGAGGGCATTCGGCCTCCGCCTCGCCTGCGCTGTTGAACACCAGGTTGAAGCTCGTCGCCTCGATCCGGGCGTCGTCCCCGGGGCCGGCGAGCGCAAGGGGCGCCGCGACGGCCGCGACGGCCGCGACGGCGAACAGCCCCATGATCCGTGCGCCCCTGCCCATCGCCTGTGAATCGTAGACCGATCGCCGCGCGGCCGGCACGGAGCAGGGGCGGTCTTGGACGCCGGAGAGCGGGCGGCCAGGGCTATGGCGACAATCATGATGGATAGCGCCATAGCGCGCGTTATGTAAGTAGCCCTGTGAGTTGCTATGGTCTTATCCATTATGGCCTCTTCCATGAAAGCTCCGACGAATCCATTCAGCTACGGCGGCCTGGCTCTTGATGACGCTTTCGCCAACCGCGAAGCTGAGCTCGAGGACCTGAAAGCGGACGCGCGCAACGGCCAGGACGTTGTGATCTTCGCCCCCCGTCGCTACGGGAAGTCCTCGCTGGTCTGGAAGGCGATCCAGCAGCTGGCGCCTGACGATGTCTTGGCGGCCTGGGTGAACTTGATGGCGACCCCGACGAAGGAGAAGCTGGCCGAAAAACTGGCCGCTTCCATCTACGAAAGCGTCGCTTCGCCCCTGGCGCGCGCAAAGGAAAGGGCCCTACGCCCGTTTCGGGGGCTTCGCGTCAATCCGCAAGTGACCGTCAGCCCCGACGACGGGTCCTACAGCTTCTCATTTGGCGTTGGGCACTCCGCCGGCGACATCGAAGCCACCCTCGAGCGCCTGCTCGAGCTGCCCGCGGAGCTCTCGGCGGGAAGGGATCAGCGAGTGGTTCTGGTCCTCGACGAGTTCCAGGAGATCGAGACGATCGATCCCGGGCTCCCGAGGTTGATGCGGACCATCTTCGAGCGACAGCCGGAGGTGGCCCGGGTCTATCTGGGCGGCAAGCGCCACATGATGGAGCGCATCTTCAACGACGAAAACGAGCCCTTCTGGCGCAGTGCCAAGAGAGTCGAGCTGGACGTCATCGACCCGAGCCGGTTTCGCGCCTTCATCACGGAGCGCTTCGAGAGCACCCGTAAGGAGATCGGAAAGGAGGTGGTCGAGCGACTGCTCCAGCGCACCATGGGCCATCCATACGCAACGCAGGAGCTCTGCTACTTCCTGTGGGAGCAGACCCCGTTCGACGCCGTCGCGAAAGGGGGCCAGCTCGACGACGCGCTGGCCGCAGTGCAGCGCTCTGAAAACGCGCACTTCGAGCTTCGTTGGGAAGACGCTGCTTCAGCCCAAAGGCTCGTCCTCCAAGCGCTGGCCCGGGAGCCCGGTCGCCCGCTGACGAGCAGCTATCGCTTGAGGCACGAGCTTCCATCCAGCGCCACGACCCAGTCTGCGCTCAGGGCGCTGACGGAGCGTGAGCTCGTGGCAAGGGCGTCGGATGGCTCGCATCACATCTCCGAGCCATTCTTCGCCGAGTGGATCGTGGCGCTCGAGTAGGGAGGGGCGATCCGGACTCCAGGGAGCGGACGCGACCGGTGTGAGAGTCCGCAAGCGGCCGGCGGAGGGCATGGGCGATCCTGGACTCGAACCAGGGACCTCCTCCTTATCAGAGAGGCGCTCTAACCGACTGAGCTAATCGCCCTCGCGGGGGCCATTGTAGAAAGCCGATCCGCGACGGCTGGCCTCGACCGGCCGACGGAGCGGGGATCGCGACGGACTAGGCTGGCGGCGCGATGCCGCGCCGGCCGGACATGCCTCCGCTTCACCGCTCCGCGCTCGCCGCCGATCCGATCGAGCAGTTCCGCGACTGGTACGAGCTGGCGAAGCGGGAAGT
Source organism: Solirubrobacterales bacterium (assembly GCA_050697175.1). GTDB lineage: Bacteria > Actinomycetota > Thermoleophilia > Solirubrobacterales > 70-9 > AC-56. Next base: position 1,855 of record JBOGZB010000277.1, read on the forward strand.
GCCTCTGGCGGACGCGATGACGCTCGCGACGGTGGACGGCGGCGGGATGCCGGACGCGCGCATGGTGCTGCTGAAGGGCGCCGGAGCGGACGGGTTTCGCTTCTTCACCAACCTGCGCTCGGCGAAGGGCGTTCAGCTCGCCGCCGCCCGGTGGGCCGCGCTGGTCGTCTACTGGCGCGAGCTCGATCGCCAGGTGCGGGTGCGGGGGGAGGTCGAGGCGCTGCCGGAGGCGGACTCGGACGAGTACTTCCGAAGCCGGTCACGCGACTCGCAGATCGGGGCATGGGCGTCGCCGCAGAGCGGCGTGCTGGCCGACCGGGGCGAGCTCGACCGACTCGTCAGCGAAGCCGAGAGCCGGTTCTCGGGCGGCGAGATCCCCCGGCCGGAGTTCTGGGGCGGGTTCGTGGTCCGGCCCGCCTCGGTCGAGTTCTGGCAGGGCCAGGCCGCACGGCTTCACGACCGGTTTCGCTACACGCGGGCCGGGGTGGGCTGGACCCTCGAGCGCCTCGCGCCCTGACCGGCCTCGGTCAGCCGGCCGAGCCTCTGGAGCTCGCGAAGGCGAGCAGCTCGTCAAGGTCGTCGAAGTGAAGCTCCGCTCGGATCCCACGGCGAGCCGATCGGACCCGCACGCCGGTTCCGAGCGCCGACTCGAGCGCCTCCTCGGCGCGGATCAGCGCGGCCTGCTGGTCGGGGTGGGGAACCACCTTGGACCGCGGCTTCCCCGCCACCTCCTTGGCCCGCCGCTCCGTCTCACGCACCGACCAACCCTGCGAGGCGGCCTCTCGGGCGAGCGAGCTGCGAGCCTCGGCGCCGCGGGCCTGGAGGACCGCCCTTCCGTGTCCCTCGCTGAGCCTTCCGCCGGCCATCAGTGCGAGGACGTCGTCCGGAAGGTCGAGCAGCCGGATCAGGTTCGAGATCGCGACCCGGCTGCGGCCGAGGCGGCGGGCGAGGTCCTCCTTGGTCAGTCCGAGGTCGTCGACGAGCGCGGCGCAGGCCCGCGCCTCGTCGACCGGGTTGAGGTTCTCGCGGGCCATGTTCTCGATCAGGGCCGTCTGGAGGCGCTCGCCCTCGTCCTGGTTGCGGATCAGGGCCGGGACGGTCTCTAGCTCGGCCTGGCGGGCCGCCCGCCAGCGTCGCTCGCCCGCGATCAGCTCGTAGCGGCCGTCCGGAAGCGGTCGCAGGATCAGCGGCTGAACGAGTCCGGCTTCCGTGATCGACGCCGCGAGACTGTCGATGGTCGCCTGGTCGAACTCGGTCCGCGGCTGGTCGGGGTTGGGTCGGATCAGCTCCACCGGCACGTCGCGGAAGAACGGCTCGCCGATCCCCGACTCGGGCAGGATCGCCGCCAGCCCTCGACCCATACCTCGCTTCGTCATATCTATACCTCTACTTGAGCCTTAGGTTCACCCGGACGAGCCGGGCCGTCAACCGATACGGCGCTTGCGCGCTCCCTCTCGGCGAGCTCCACCGCCAGCTCGCGATAGGCCGTTGCCCCGCGGGAGCCCGGCGCGTGCTCGACGATGGGCACGCCGAACCCCGGAGCCTCGGCAACGCGGATGCTGCGTGGGATGACTGTCTTGAACACGAGCTCGGGGAAATGTTCGCGAAGCTCACGCTCGACGTCGTGCGCGAGCCTGGTCCGTTCGTCGTGCATGGTGATCACGACGCCGGTCAGAACCAGCCCGGGGTTGAGCTCGCCGCGAATCAGCTGGAGCGTCTCGAGGAACTGGACGAGGCCCTCGAGCGCCAGGTACTCGGCCTGGACCGGGATGATCACCCGGTCGGCCGCGACCAAAGCGTTGACGGTCACCGGGCCGAGCGCCGGCGGGCAGTCGAGCAGGGTGAGCGCGAACCTCTCGCGGACCGGGCCGAGCATCTTGCGGAGGTTCCCGTCCGAGCCCTCGATCCTGGGCAGCTCGACCGCGGCGCCGGCGAGATCGCGGCTCGCCGGCACGATCCAGAGGTTGTCGGGGCCCGCGGGCCGGGCGGCCTCGGCGACCGAGCGCTCTCCGATCAGGCAGTCGTAGGAGGACGGGCGGACGTCGCGCTCGAGGCCCAGCGCGACCGTCGCGTTGCATTGCTGGTCGAGGTCGCAGACGAGCACCTGGCTTCCGCCGGCAGCCGCGCACGCGGCGATGTTGACGGCGGTGGTCGTCTTGCCGACCCCGCCCTTCTGGTTCGCGAACGCGTAGACCCAGCCCATGTACGCGCCGACCTTACCTACAGCCGCCGACGGGCCGGAGACCTCAGCCCGAGGCTCCAAAGGGGCGCTTCTTGGCGAGGCCCGGCCGGCGCGGAAGGCCGGCCGGCGTGGGGCCACTCTTTCTGATCACGTGCAGGTGGCGGTGGCGGGAGCCCGCGTACGGACCGACCGGAAGAACCTCGACCGGCTCCATCGAGAGCCGCTCCGACGCCCGCTCGAGCTCGAGCTCCTCATCGGGTCGGCGGCGGCCCTTCCAGGCGACGAGCACGCCCCCGCGGGCCAGCAGCGGCGAGGCGAGCTCGGCGAGCGTCGAGAGCCGGCCCACGGCGCGCGCGGTCACCGCCTCGTGCGCCTCGCGCCCGCCGCTCGGCGGGCCCGCCTCGGCCCACGTCTCGGCGCGCTCGCAGACCACACGAGCGTTGGCGATCCCCGCCGCGGCGATCGCCCGGGCCATGAACTCGCACTTGCGACCGATCGACTCCACGAGCCCCACGCTCGCGGCGGGGAGGGCGGCCGCGAGCGCCAGGCCTGGAAACCCGGCGCCCGCCCCCAGGTCGGCGATCGTCGTCGCCTCGCGCAGCGCGATCACCTCGAGCCCGCTCAGCGAGTCGGCGACGTGGACCCGCCAGCCACGATCGGGATCGGTGACCGAGCTCGGCGCCGCGCGGTCGTTCGCCAGCATGTCGAGGACCCGGCTGAGCGCTTCACGTGCAGGCGGCGAGATGTCGAGCCCGTCGCCGGGCTCGGGGGTCAATCGCTGACCAGGGGAGCGACGATCACGCAACGCTCGGGCTCCTGCCCCTCGCTGAACGTCTCGATGCCGCCGCGTTCCTTGAGGTGTTGGTGGACGACCCGGCGCTCGGACGGGGTCATCGGCTCGAGCTCGATCTCCTTCGCGGCCTTCAGGGCGCGGTCGGCGGCGCGGTCGGCCTGGCGCTCGATCGCCTCGCGCCGGCGCTCGCGGTAGCCCGAGGCGTCGACGACCACTCGCTTTCGGTCCTGGCGCCCCCGAAACGCCGCCCGATAGCAGAGGAGCTGAACGGCGTCGATCGTCTGACCGCGCCGCCCGATCAAGAGGCCGACATCCTCGCCTTCGATCCGGCCGACGATCTCCTCCTCGGCTTCGTCGATCTCGATCGTCGCGTCCAGGTGCAGCTCGTCCACCACCCGCTCGAGGATGGCGCGGACGCGGTCGACTGGCTCGATGCTCGCCTGCTCGGCGCTCACCGGCGTTTCTTTCGTTTTCGAGGCGGTGGCGGAGGGGCCTTGGCGGCCTTCTCCTCGACCTCGCTCGGCTTCGGTGGCGCGGGGATCACCTGCTTCACGACCCATTGCTGGCCCATGGTCCAGAGGTTGGTCGTGATCCAGTAGACCACCAACCCCGCGGGGAAGTTGATCACGAACGGCGTGAAGACGACCGGGAGCGCGTACATCAGGAGGCGTTGGTTGCCCTCGGCCGAGGACGCCATGATCGAGGTCGAGCCGACCATGGTCACGAAGTAGAGGACGATCAGGATGATCAGCGCCGCGCCGGTCGCCTTCTCGTCGAGCGTGACGCCCAGGAACTGCGTGTTTCCGCTCGCCGCGATCTCATCCCCGAACTGAGCGCTTCGAAGCAGCGAGAAGAGCGCGAAGAACACGGGAAGCTGGAGGAGGAGCGGGACGCACGACGCGAGCGGGTTGATCTTGTTCTCGCGGTAGAAGTCCATCAGCTCGCGCTGGAGGCGCTGGCGGTCGTCCTTGTAGCGCTCCTGGATCCGCTTGATCTCGGGCTGATGGGCCTGCATCGCCCGCATCGAGCGGATCTGCCTCAACGACAGCGGCAGGATCGCGAGGCGGGTGACGACGGTCAGGAAGATGATCGCCAGGCCCCAGCTCGCGTAGATGTTGTTGTAGAAGAAGGTGAGGATCGAGTTCGCGACGTCGATCAGCGGCTGGAGGATGTTGGCGTCGACGATCACGCCGGCACTCCCGGCTTGGGCTTGAAGATCCGGCGGGCGTCGACCGGGTCATATCCGCCGTGGCTGAACGGGTTGCACCGCGCCAGGCGCCAGGCGGCGAGGACCAGCCCGCGGGCGACGCCCAGGCGGCGGATCGCCTCGACGGCGTAGGCCGAGCAGGTCGGCTCGTATTTGCAGCGGCGAGGAAGAGCCGGGGACACGAATCGCTGGTAGAAGCGGATCGGGGCGAGGATCACCGCGGTGAGCGAGCGTTTCACGTTTTACGCTCGCAAGCCTAGGCAGCCTCACCCGCAGAGCGGGTTTCGATCATCAACTGCTCGAGCGCCGCCGCCACCGCCACCGGCCCCTCGCGGTCGAGCAGCCCCGCCAGGTCCGGGCGCGCCACCAGCACGAAGTCGTGCCCCGGTGGCAGCGCTTCGCCGAGCGCCCAGAATGAATCCTTCAAGGCTCGCTTCACGGCATTTCTCTCTACGGCGCCGCCGACCTTGCGGCTCACTGACACCCCAAGCCTGATCTCCCCGTCGTCACCGCCGCCTCGAGGGAACGCGTACACGACCAGGAAGCGGTTCGAGTGCGACTGCCCGCTTCGGTACACGCGGTCGAAGTCGCCGCTTCGCGACAGGCGACCACGTTTGCGCCGCTCGCCCGGCGAGCCCGGACGGCCGCCGGTCACGGCGTCAGCCGCTTGCGACCCTTGCGGCGCCGGCGCTTGATGATGTCCCGACCGCTCCGTGTCCGCATGCGGGCGCGAAACCCGTGGGTTCGGGCCCGCTTGCGCTTCTTGGGCTGATACGTCCTCTTCACGACCGGCGAGGCAGTATAGGCCGCACCGCAAGCCCCCACCGCGAGCTGGGCGGATTCTTTCTGCCGCGATTTGCGAGGTAGGCCAGCCCGTGGGCGTGGGGCCTCCACCGTCCGGTTCTATGATCGCGCGCCGTGCGCCCCGACCGGCCCTCCGACGACCTCGCCTCGCTCTGGGGTCGCGTCACGAGCCGGCTCAGGGACGAGCTCCCGGCGTCAACCTTCTCGCTCTGGATCGCCCCACTGCGAGCGGTCTCATTCGAGGGCTCCACCCTGCGCCTGGCCGCTCCCCAGGCGACCCGCGCCTGGGTGGAGCGCCGCTACGCGCAGGCCGTCGAGGTCGCGCTTCGAAAGGAGGACTGCGATCTGTCGCAGGTCGCGATCGTGCCGGCGGCGACCGAGCAAACACCGCCGGGCGGGGAGGGCTGGACGAGCGGGGTCGAGTCGCTGCCCATCGACCAGCGCCACACCTTCGAGCGGTTCGTGATCGGCGACGGCAACCGGCTCGCGCACGCCGCCGCGCTGGCGGTCGCCGAGTCGCCGGGCGAGGCGTACAACCCCCTCTTCCTGCACGGGGCGCCAGGGCTCGGCAAGACCCACCTCCTCGGCGCGATCGGCAACTATCTCCGCCAACGCCGGGCTGAGCTCCAGGTTCACTACACCACCGCCGAGCGGTTCACGTCCGAGTTCGTGACAGCACTTCGCAAGGATGGGCCCGAGCGCTTCAAGAGGCGTTATCGCGGCCTCGATGCGCTGTTGATCGACGACGTTCAGGCGCTGGAGGGCAAGGAGCACACCCAGGAGGAGTTCGTGCACACCTTCAACGCGCTCCACGCGACCGGGAAGCAGATCGTGCTCTCGAGCGACCGGCCTCCCGAGGCCCTCGCCCGCCTCGCCGAACGCCTGCGCGACCGGTTCCAATGGGGCCTGTGTGCGGCGATGGGCGCACCCGACCTGCGAACCCGCACCACCTTGCTCTGGAGGATGGCGGCCGACGCTCCCGGGGAGGCCCCCGAGCCGCTCGCGCTTCGCGAGCTCGCAGGCCACGCGATCGGGAACGTCCGGCGACTCGAGGGCGCCATGACCCGCGTGATCGCGATGTCCTCGGTGCTCGGAACGCCCGTCACGCGAGACCTGGTCCATCGCGCGCTCGGCTCGGGCGAAGGCCGGGCCGAACCGCAGACCCCGCTTGACGCCGGCTCGCCGAGCGTCAGCGCGATTCAGGAGGCCGCTTGTTCCGTGCTCGGCGTGGCGAGATCGGACGTCCTCTCATCGAACCGCACCGCTCGCGTCGCTCGAGCGCGTCAGCTCGCGATCTACCTCACCCGAGAGCTGACGACGCTCTCTCTCGCCCAAATCGCGCGGGAGTTCGACCGAGATCACAGCACCGTCCTGCACGCGATCCGCGCGGTCGCCGGTCGGCTCGAGCCAGGTTCGGAGACCATCGGGCAGCTCGACCAGGCGCGTACCCTTGTCCACCCGGCCAAGGACGGCGCCCCTGCGGTCGATCCGACTTCCCACCAGAACACCCTCGCTCCACAGCCACCACCCACCCACACACCACCCGCCACATCAGGCACCGCATGACTTCTCCACCGCCATCCACGACACCTAATACATCTGAACCAGATAGGAAGATGCAGAACCCCGTCATGAAACTGACCATCTCCCGAGATTCTCTGCTCACCGGTCTTCAGTCGACCGGCCGCGCGGTGTCGGCTCGCGCCACGCTTCCGTCTTTGGGCGGAATTCAGTTCAACGCTTCCCCCGAGGGCCTGACGCTTCGGGCCACCGATACGGAGCTTGGTCTGGAGGTCGTGCTCGCCGACGCCAGGGTCGAGACCGCGGGGGTGGTACTGCTTCCGGGCCGGTTGATCGGCGACGTCGTCAGAAGCCTGCCGCCCGGCGACCTCGAGCTCGGAGTCCGGCCCGGAGAGGGAGACGTCGAGCTGACCACCGGGGGCGCCCGGTTCCATCTGCGGACCCTTCCGAGCGAGGACTTCCCGCGGTTTCCCGTGCTCGAGGAGGGAAGCGCCACGCTGCCGGCGCAGCCGCTCGCCGAGACAATCGACCGCGTGGCGCGGGCCGCCTCGAGGGATGAGGTGCGGCCCATCCTCACCGGGGTCCTGTTTCAGGCCGAGAAGGGCAAGCTGACGATGGTCGCCACCGACTCCTACCGGCTGAGCGTCAAGCACACCGACCTCGGCACCGAGATCGCGGAGCCGATCGAGGCGAACGTGCCCGCCCGCGCGCTCCGCGAGCTCGCCCGCGTGATCTCGCAGGAGGGATCGGACCAGGTCGCCATGTCACTGGCGCGAAACCAGGCCGTGTTCTCGGTCGGCTCCGTGGTCCTCTTCTCCCGGCTGATCGAGGGCCAGTTCCCGAGCTGGCGCCAGCTGATCCCCGAGTCGTTCGAGCACCAGGTGAAGCTCCAGCGCGACGAGGTGCTCGAGGTCGCCAAACGGATCAGCCAGCTCGCCCAGCGCAACGCGCCGCTTCGGTTCGCGTTCGCGGAGGGCGAGCTGACGATCGCCGCCGAGACGCCGGAGGTCGGCGACGCGACCGAGTCGATCCCGGCGCCCTTCGCCGGCGAGCCGCTCGAGATCGCCTTCAACCCGCAGTTCCTGATCGAGGGCCTGGAGAGCATCGACACCGATGATCTGGTCGTCAAGCTGAGCTCGCCGCTTCGCCCCGGCCTCCTGGAGCCGGTCGACCGCGAGGACTTCAGCTACCTCGTGATGCCGATCCGGCTGAACGTTTAGCCGTGTCCACCCCGGAGTGCGCACCGCCGAGCGGCGCTCGAGGCTCGGCGACGCATGTGCGGGTGCTCGGCTTTCGCAATCTGGCCGATCAGGAGGTCGAGCTCGGGACGGGGCTGACGCTGCTTTGGGGCGCCAACGGGGCGGGCAAGACCAACCTGCTCGAGGCGGTCTGCGTGGGGCTCACCGGTCAGTCGTGCCGAACCCGAAACGATCGCGAGATGGTGGCCTTCGAGGAGCGCCTCGGGAGGGTGGAGGTGGACCTGGCGGATGGCACCGAGCGTCGCCGTCTCCTGTGGTCGTTCGGCCGCGACGGAGACCGACGTCATCTGATCGACGACAAACCCGCCCCGGCCGACCAGTCGGGCATTCGCCCGCCCGTCGCGATCTTCATCCCCGACAGACTTGCGCTCCTCAAGGGCCCGCCGGCCGGCCGCCGCGGCCACCTCGATGCGCTGCTCGGCGCGCTGTGGCCCGCCAGGGCGGAGCTGCGCCGCGCCTACGGTCGCGCGCTTGCGCAACGCAATGCCCTGCTGGGCCGGATTCGAGGCGGAAGCGCGCCGCGGGACTCGCTCGACGCCTGGGACTTGGAGCTGGCCCGCGCGGGGGTCGAGCTGGTGGCGGCGCGCGCCGAAGCGGTGGGCGCGCTGGCGTCCGAGTTCGCGTCGGCCGGGGCCGAGCTCGGCCTTCGCGGGGAGCCGGAGCTGCGGTATCGCCCCCGCTCCGACGCCTCCGACGCCTCCGAGCTCGCCTCCGAGCTCAGCTCGCGCCGCGACGCCGACCTCGGCCGGGGGCACACCACCCACGGCCCCCATCTCGACGAGGTCGAGATCTCGCTCGGCGCCCGCTCGGCGCGCCGATACGCCTCCCAGGGCGAGCAGCGCGCCGCGGTCCTGGCCCTGCTGTTCGCCGAGCGGCGCGCCCTGCTCGACGCTCGCGGAGCCCCTCCGCTGATGCTGCTCGACGACGTGATGAGCGAGCTCGATCCCGACCGCCGAGCCTTGCTCGCCGCTCGTCTGGCCGAGGGCGGCGGACAGGCGCTTCTGACCGCCACCGAGCGTGACCAGCTCCCGGCCGATTGCGAGCGGCTGGAGCTCCAGATGAGCGCCGGAATCCCCGCGCGGCCCTCGATCCGCCACGCCTCGACCCCGCCGCTCAGGGC
>JBOGZB010000278.1:0-1540 GCA_050697175.1 Solirubrobacterales bacterium
ACCGTGGTGGTCGGAAAGCCGTCGAGGCCGGCCTCGCGCGGGTCCGGCGCGTCGCGGCCAGTGCCGAGGATGAGATGCCGCGCGCCGGACGCCGCCACGATGCCGTTGACCGCGTCGGCGGACATGCGCAGATCGAGCGGCACGATGATGAGCCCGGCCCGCATCGCGCCGAAGTAGGTCGCGGGGAGCTCCGGGGTGGACGGCGACCAGGTCAGGATCCGGTCGCCAACCTCGAGCCCGAGCGCGCGCAGCCGCCAGGCCGCCAGGCGCGACCGGCGATCGAGGTCGAGATAGCTCCAGGCCGTCGTCGTGCCGTCGTCGAGTCGCAGGCGCAGGGCGGTCTTGTCGCCGTTCGCTGCGACGGCCTCGGTGAGCAGGTCGAGCAGGGTGGGCAGGGCGTCAGCCTCCGTTCGGTCGCTGCATCGTACGACGCGCTCAGGGCGAATCCGTGACCCGGACCGCGCCGCGGGCCCCTGCGGATCGAGCGTGGGCGTCGTTTGACCGCTCCGGGGGCCTCGGCTATGCTCCGCCAGCCCTGCACGGAACGGCCGTTCGGGGAGTGTCAGGGCCGGTTGGCCGCGACCCCGACGTGCGAAGCACGACCCCTGGCCCGGGGAGGTGATCCGGGATTGGCAGAAGTCCGAGTGGGCGAGAACGAGACGTTCGAAAGCGCCCTGCGTCGCTTCAACAAGAAGATCCAGCAGAGCGGCATCCTCGCCGAGGCTCGCCGACGTGAGCACTACGAGAAGCCGTCGGTGAAGCGCAAGCGCAAGGAAGCCAAGCGCAAGAAGAACGCCCGAACGCAGGTCGGCTGAGGCGGGCCCCGCCCGACCGTCAGTCCCTGAACCCCGCGGGCCCATCGGCGGCCCACCGTGACCGCGGTGGCCCGCCAGCCCGAGGTGCCAGACCCGTGTCCCTTCAGGAACGCATCCAGTCCGATATCGCCGTCGCGATGCGCGGCGGCGACGGGCTGCGCCGTGACGTCCTGCGCATGGCCACGAGTGCCGCCTACAACATCGAGAAGAAGCAGGGTCGACCCCTGACGGACGACGAATACCTGGGCGTCCTGAGCCGCGAGGTCAAGACCCGCCGCGAGTCGGTCGAGGCATTCCGGGCCGGGGGCCGCGAGGACCTCGCCGCCAGGGAAGAGGCCGAGATCGCCATCCTTGGCGAGTACCTGCCCGCCGGCCTCACCGAGGCAGAGCTGGTCGCGCTGGTCCGCGACGGGATCGACGCCACCGGCGCCGCCTCCGCCCGCGACATCGGCAAGGTCATGGGTTGGCTCGCACCCCGCACCCGGGGCCGTGCCGATGGCAAGCACGTCAGCGAGCTCGTGACCCGGGCGCTGGCCGCCGCCGACCTGGCGGCCCACGACGTCGGGGCCCACTGACGGCCCGCCAGCGATGACCGCGACATGCTGACCCAGCCGACCGATAGCGCGACGCGCTTCACCCGCCGCGACGTGCCCCGCCTCGCGATCGCGGCCGGCGTCCTCATCCTCGCCCTCGCCGCGATCCTCGGGGCCGACATCCTGCCGCAG
>JBOGZB010000279.1:0-7649 GCA_050697175.1 Solirubrobacterales bacterium
GGCGCTCGGCGCCGACGACTCCGAGCCCCTGGCGCTTCGGTTCGCGGCCCTTGACTTCCCCGGCGTCACCGAGGCGAACCTGCGGGGGCTCGAGTTCTCGGGCGGCCCCGACCTGGTCGAGGCGATCGGGGAGCACGCGCATCCGGTCTCGAACCTGGTCTGGGCCGACCGCCACGGCTCGTTCGGGTACAAGACCGTGGGCCGGGTCCCGCTTCGCAACGGGGATTGCCCGGACCTTCCGAAGCCGGGTTGGACCGCCGACTACGAATGGGATGGCTGGATCCCGTACGAGGAGATGCCCGAGCTGGTCGACCCCGAGCGCGGATTCGTCGTCACCGCCAACAACCGGATCACGCCGCGCGACCACCCGCACCACATCACGAGCGACTACCTGGACGGCTACCGGGCGCGGCGGATCGAGGAGCTGATCGAGGCGAGGCCGGTGCACGACCTGGCGAGCTTCGAGGCGATGCAGACCGACCTGCTCTCGCTGCCCGGGCTGGAGACCGCAACGCGGCTGGCCCGGCTTCGACCCCGCGACCACCGCGAGCGCACCGCGATCGAGCAGCTGCGCTCCTGGGACGGGCGGATGACCCCCGACTCGACGGAGGCCACCGTGTATCAGGCGTTCACCCTGCGTCTCGCCCGCGAGGTGACGCGATCGGCGATCGGCGACCGCGACCTCGCGGAACGCTGGCTCGACCGCGCCGACAACGGCTTCATCGCCCACGTGACCTCGCCGTGGCGCTGGCAGTCTCACCTGCTGGCCCTGTGGGCCGAGGCGGACGAGGAGCTGGTCGGCAGATCCTGGGACGAGCTCGCCCTCGACGCGCTGCGCGGCGCCCTCGACGAGCTCGAGGCCCGGTTGGGGCCTGATCGCTCGCAGTGGCGGTGGGGCAGCGTCCACCCGCTCGTCTTTTCGCACGCGCTCGGCGCTGTTCACCCGGCGATGGCGCGGATCTTCAACCGCACCCTCGAGGTGGGCGGCGGGCAGGAGACGGTCGCTCAGGTCGGATGGGACCCGAACGATCCCTACAAGGCCATCTGGGCGCCGTGCTGGCGGATGGTGGCCGATCCGACCCGGCCGGAGCGCTCGCGCTGGCAGGCCTTCACGGGGCAGTCCGGCCAGGTGGCGAGCCCGCATTACGACGACCTCCAGGCCGACTGGCTCGAGGGGCGCACCCAGCCGATGGAGGGCGAGGGGCCGTGGCGGAGGCTGGAGCTCGTGCCGGCCGAGCCGCGTGACGCCGCGGCTGATCGAAGTTCGCGGTGAGCAACCGGCGTGCCCAGATCAGGCTGGATCCCGCCGAGCAGCTCGAGCTCCTCGAGACGGAGCGAATCGTCGTCGTCTCGTCGTGGGGGCCGCGCGGCTGGCCGCATTCGATGCCGCTCTGGTACGTGCCCCGCTCCGGTGAGGTCTGGATCTACACCTACGCGAGATCGCAGAAGGTGCTCAACCTGGAGCGCGACCCGCGGGCCACCCTGCTGCTCGAGACCGGCCACGAGTACGGAGAGCTGCGGGGCGTCGAGATCCAGGCGGAAGCCGAGATCCACCGCGAGATCGAGGTTGTCTACGAGCTGGCCCGTGAGCTCGCGATCCGCTACTCGGGCGGGTCGGCCTCGATCGACGAAGAGGCCGCCGAGGCGCTTCGGGCGCAGGCCGCGAAGCGGGTAGCGGTGCGCTTCGAGGCCCGCCGAACGGCGAGCTGGGACCACCGAAAGCTCGGCTCAGGACACTGACCGGGCGCGGGCGTCGAATCGCGAGGGGAGCCCCCGCCGGTCGCTCTCTATGTAGCCTTGCCGCCCGATGGAGCACCTCAAGGGCCTGATCCTCTCGGGTGGGGCGGGCACGCGCCTTCGCCCGATCACCCACACCTCGGCCAAGCAACTCGTCCCGGTTGCCAACAAGCCCGTGCTCTTCTACGGCATCGAGGCGCTGGTCGAGGCGGGGGTCGAGGAGATCGGGATCGTGATCGCCCCCGAGACGGGAGACGAGATCGCCTCGGTCACGGGCGACGGCTCGGCGTTCGGCGCATCGATCACCTACGTGCGCCAGCCGGAGCCGCTCGGGCTCGCGCACGCGGTGCTGACCGCCGAGGAGTTCCTCCAGGACGGGCCGTTCGTGATGTATCTCGGCGACAACCTGCTGCGCGACGGGCTGACCGACCTCGTGAACGCGTTCAGAACGTCCCAGCCCGATGCGCTGATCCTCCTCACCCCGGTGCCCGACCCGGGCAACTACGGAGTCGCCGAGCTCGATGGAGACAGCGTCGTGCGCCTGGTCGAGAAGCCGAAGGACCCACCCAGCGACCTGGCCCTGGTCGGTGTCTACATGTTCGGGCCGCCGATCTTCGAGGCCGTGAAGGCGATCGAGCCGTCGGGGCGCGGGGAGCTCGAGATCACGGACGCGATCCAATGGCTGATCGACGGCGGGAAGCGGGTCGAGAGCCACAGGGTGAGCGGATGGTGGAAGGACACCGGCCAGCTCGACGACATGCTCGAAGCCAACAGGCTCGTCCTCGAGGACCTGGAGCGCTCCGTCGACGGCGAGCTGACCGACTCGAAGGTCGAGGGAAGGGTCGTGATCGAGGCCGGCGCGAGACTCGAGCGGTCGCTGGTCCGCGGCCCGGCGATCATCGGAGCTGATGCCCGGATCACCGATGCGTATGTGGGCCCCTACACCTCGATCGACGCCGGGGTCACCGTGGCGCGTGCCGAGGTCGAGCACTCGATCCTGCTCTCGGGCTCGAGCGTCTCCGACCTCGACTACCGGATGGAGGCGAGCCTGCTGGGTCGCAACGTGAAGCTGTCGCGTGGCGACGCTCTGCCGAAGACCTTGCGGATGATCGTCGGCGACAACGCGGAGATCAAGATCCCGTGAGCGCCCGTGCGCGCAGCGCCGAGGGCTCGTCGAGCGAGGCGGATCGATGAGGATCGTCGTCACCGGGGCGTCGGGCATGCTCGGGCGCGAGGTGCTCGCCGCTGCGCCGGCCAACGGCCACGAGACGGTCGGGCTGGCCCACGCCGACCTCGACATCGCCGACGCGCGCGCGGTCGATGCGGCGCTGGTCGAGCTTCGCCCCGACGCGGTGGTCAACTGCGCGGCCTTCACCGACGTCGACGGCGCCGAGCAGGACGAGCCCGCGGCGATGCTGATCAACGACCAGGGGGCCGGCCTGCTCGCGGCGGCGGCAAACAGGGCCGGCGCGACGATCGTCCATCCCTCGAGCGACTACGTTTTCGACGGCTCAGCCGGCCGCCCGTACGTCGAGTCGGACATGCCCTCGGCCCTGTCGGCCTACGGTCGCTCCAAGCAGGCGGGCGAGACGTCGGTGGCGGTCTCGAACCCGCGCCACTTCATCGTTCGCTCCTCGTGGCTGTTCGGGCTCGGGGGGAAGAACTTCGTCGAGACGATGCTCCGGATCGGCGCAGAGCAGCCCGAGGTGCTGGTCGTCACCGATCAGGTCGGCTCGCCGACCTACACCCGCCACTTGGGCGAGGCGCTCGTGATGCTCGCCGAGACCGAGGACTTCGGCATCCACCACATTGCGGGCGCGGGGCAATGCTCGTGGTATGAGTTCGCGCAGGAGATCTTCGACCAGGCCGGGGTCGAGTGCAAGGTGATGGCGGCCACCACCGACATGCTGGCGCGCCCCGCTCCGCGCCCGCCGTTCTCTGCCCTGGGCACCGAGCGCACCGCGCCGATCGTCCTTCCCCACTGGAGGAAGGGCCTGGCCGAGTACCTGGCCGAGCGCCAGCTAGCCGGAGCCACGGCATGAGGCTGCTCGTCACCGGCGGCGCCGGATTCATCGGCTCGGCCTATGTCAGGGCGCGGGTCGAGGGCCACCCAGACGACACGGTGCGCGTGCTCGACAAGCTCACCTACGCCGGGAGGCCCGAGAACCTCGACGACCTGCCGGACGGCCGGGTCGAGCTGGTGGAGGGCGACATCGCCGACCGCGACGCGGTCGCCGGCGCCCTCGAAGGCTGCGACGCGATCGTCAACTTCGCGGCCGAGTCGCACGTCGACCGGTCGATCGAGTCTCCCGGCGAGTTCATCCAGACCGACGTGTTCGGCGCCTTCGTGCTGCTCGAGGCCGCTCGCGCCGCGGGGATCCGACACCTCCAGGTGTCGACCGACGAGGTCTACGGTTCGATCGAATCCGGGTCGTTCACCGAGAGCTCTCCGATCGAGCCCTCCTCGCCCTACTCGGCGTCGAAGGCCGGCGGCGATCTGATCGTCGGCGCGTACCACAGCACCTACGGCGCCGATGCGCTGATCGCCCGGGGATCCAACAACTACGGTCCCCGCCAGCATCCCGAGAAGCTGATCCCGCTCTGCGTCCTGAACGCGCTCGCGGGGGATCCCCTTCCGGTCTACGGCGACGGGATGCAGGTCCGCAACTGGATCTTCGTCGAGGACTTCTGCGCCGGGATCGATCTGGCGCTTGAGCGCGGCGCCGCCGGCCAGGCGTACAACTTCGGCGGGCCCGACGAGCTGCCGAACATCGAGGTCGTGAAGACGATCCTCGATCTGACCGGGCGCGACGAGTCGCTGATCGAGTACGTCACCGACCGACCGGGTCACGACCGTCGCTACTCCCTCGGGTCCGAGAAAGCCCACGAGCTCGGCTGGAAGGCTGCGGTCGGATTCGAGGAGGGCCTTCGCCGTGCCGTCGAGTGGTATCGCGACAACGAATGGTGGTGGCGACCGATTCGCGACGGCGACTACCGCGAGTACTACGAGCGGCAGTATGGCCGCGCGCTTGGCGGCTGATGACGACCCGCCTGGAGACGGCGATCGACGGGGTCGTGCTGGTCGAGCCGCAGGTGCACGGCGACGAGCGGGGCTTTCTGGTCGAGACCTTCCGCGACGATGGCTGGCGCGAGCTGGGCATCGATCTCGAGTTCGTGCAGGAGAACCACTCGCGCTCGAGTCGCAACATCCTGCGGGGCCTCCACTTCCAGACCGATCCCGGCCAGGCCAAGCTGGTTCGCTGCCTGCGGGGGAGGATCTGGGACGTCGCGGTGGACCTGCGAAGCGACTCGCCGACCTACCGGCGGTGGGAGGGCCATGAGCTCGACGACGAGCGCCACCGGCAGCTCCTCGTCCCGGTCGGGTTCGCGCACGGCTTCTGCGTCCTGAGCGACGTCGCCGACGTTGCCTACAAGCTGTCTAGCCGCTACGACCCGGCGACCGAGGCCGGGATCGCCTGGGACGACCCCGACGTGGCGGTCGAGTGGCCGATCGCCGATCCCGTTCTGTCGGAGCGCGACCGCAGCGCGCCGCGGCTGGCGGAGATCGCCGCCAGCCTGCCCTGGTAGCACCGCCGACGCGGTCGCCCGCATCGATCAGCTCGAGCACCTCGAGCTCGTAGTCGACCCGACACGCCTCCAAGTATCGCGTCCGGGTGATCCCTAAGATCGGAAGATTGAGCACCGTGGCACTCGACACTGGCCAATCCGACCCTCTCGCCCCGTTCAGCGAGCCAGTCAGGCGCTGGTTCGAGGCCTCGTTCGCCGAGCCTACCCCCGCGCAGGCGATGGGCTGGCCGAAGATCGTCTCCGGTGACGACACGCTGATCTGCGCGCCGACGGGATCGGGGAAGACGCTGGCCGCGTTCCTGTGGGGCATCGATCGCCTCGCTCGCGAGCCCGAGCGGCTCGGGTCGGGGGTCAGGATCGTCTACGTCTCGCCGCTCAAAGCCCTCTCCTACGACATCGAGCGCAACCTGCGCGCCCCGCTGAAGGGGGTGGGGGCGGAGATCGCGGTCGGCCTGCGCACCGGGGACACCCCGCAGCGTGAGCGCCAGGCGATGAAGCGAAAGCCTCCCGACATCCTGATCACGACGCCGGAGTCGCTCTACCTGATGATCAGCTCGGGCGTCCGAGAGATCCTGACCGGCGTCGAGGCAGTGATCGTCGACGAGATCCACGCCGTCGCCCAGTCGAAGCGAGGCTGCCACCTGGCCCTCACCCTGGAGCGCCTCGACCACCTGGCGCGAAGCGACAGCGCCGACGGAGTTACCCACGTTCAGCGGATCGGGCTGTCGGCGACACAGCGGCCGCTCGAGCGGATCGCGCAGTTCCTGGCGGGATCCCGGCGGCCGTGCCAGATCGCGGACGCGGGCCAGCGCAAGGCGCTCGACCTCGAGATCGTCGTCCCGGTCGAGGACATGACTGATCCCGGCGCCTCCCAGGCGCCCGGGGCCAACGGCGCGGGAACCGGTGCGGAGAGCCTTTCGAGCTCGCCGGAGCGGATCGATCCCGGGCCGATCGAGGCGGCCCTCGACCCGGCGATCAACAACCGGTCGATCTGGCCCGCGATCTACCCCGAGCTGCTGAGGCTGATCCGCGAGCACACCTCGACGATCATCTTCGTCAACAACCGCCGAGGCGCCGAGCGCCTCGCCAAGCGCCTCAACGAGCTGAACGCCGACCAACCCGAGCAGGAGCTACCGGCAACAGAGCACGCCGGAACAACCACTCCGTCGACATCCTCGGCTTCGCCTCCGGTGTCGCCGGGTTCGGGCGCCGACGTGGCGGCGGGCACCTCCGCATCTACCGTGACCTCGTCGCCAGCCCCAGCCGAACGACCTGAAATTGCCCGGGCTCACCACGGGTCCCTCGCCCACGAGGAGCGAACGATCGTCGAGGAGCTCTTGAAGTCAGGGCGGCTTCCGTGCCTGGTCGCGACCTCCTCTCTCGAGCTCGGGATCGACATGGGGGCGGTCGACCTGGTGATCCAGGTGGAGTCCCCGAAGTCGGTGACGCGCGGCCTTCAGAGGATCGGCCGTGCCGGCCACACGCTCCAGGAGGTGTCGGTGGGGCGGATCTTCCCCAAGTTCCGCGCCGACCTCCTCGAGTGCGCCGTGGTCGCGAGGCGGATGCGCGAGGGCGAGATCGAGGAGACGGTGATCCCCCGGAACCCGCTCGACGTCCTCGCCCAGCACCTGGTTTCGATGTGCGCCGACGACGAGTGGGAGGTGGACAAGGTCGAGCGCCTCGTCACCGCCTCCGAGCCCTTCCACGAGCTCTCGCGCGAGCAGCTCGAGAACGTGCTGGACATGCTTGATGGCCGCTATCCCTCGGACCGCTTCGCCGAGCTGCGGCCGCGCATTGTCTGGGACCGCGCCGCGGGGACCATCCGCGGGCGCCCCGGCGCGCGCCAGCTCGCGGTGACGAACGCGGGCACGATCCCGGACCGCGGCCTCTACGGCGTCCATCTCCCGGACGGCAGGCGCGTAGGCGAGCTCGACGAGGAGATGGTCTACGAGGCGCGGCCCGGCCAGACGTTCCTGCTCGGCGCCACCACCTGGCGGATCGCCGAGATCACCCGGGACCGCGTGGTGGTCACGCCCGCTCCCGGCGTCCCCGGAGCCGTCCCCTTCTGGAAGGGCGACGGCATCGGCAGGCCGGCCGAGCTGGGCAAGGCGATAGGCGCCTTCGCGCGCGAGGCGGTGAGCGCGAAGCCCGAGAAGCTGGCCAAGGAGTACGACCTCGATCGCCGCGCGGCGCAGAACCTGGTCGCTTACCTGCGCGAGCAGCAGGCCGCGACCCGGGTGGTCCCCTCCGACGAGACGGTCGTCGTCGAGCGCTTCCGCGACGAGATCGGCGACTGGCGCCTGTGCGTGCTCTCGCCCTGGGGC
>JBOGZB010000280.1:0-1980 GCA_050697175.1 Solirubrobacterales bacterium
CCCAGAGACCCCTTCCGACGCGCCTGATCGGAACGGGCGCGCGGGGCGCGCGGCAGGTCGCGGGCCTGACCGGGCTCGACCGCGCTGCCGAGACCGCGATCGAGGAGGCGCTGGTCAGCGCCGCCGAGAGCCCGGCGTTCGAACGCGCGCTGGTCCGGATCCTGGAGGGGCCGCAGTTCGAGGAGGCGCTGGCGAAGGCCCTCGGGACGCCGGCCTTCGAGCGGGCGCTCGGCCGAGCCCTCGACAGCGAGCAGTTCGACAACCTCTGGACCCAGCTCCTGGCAAGCGACGAGGCCCAAAAGCTCGTCGAGCGGATCGCCGAGGCGCCCGAGGTCCGGGCGGCGGTGACCGCCCAGGGCGCCGGCTTGATCGAGGACCTCGGTCGCCAGCTCCGCCGCGTCGCCCGCCGGCTCGACGCCGCGGTGGAGCGGATCGCCCGAGCAATCGTGAGACGGCCCCAGCGCTCCGCCGAGGCCGAGCAGGCGGGGCTCGTCACCAGGGGCCTCGCCGCGGGGCTCGACGGCGCGATCCTGAATGGCGCGTACTTCGTCGTCTCCGGCGTGATCGCGCTGACTGCCTCGCGGATCCTCGGCAGCAGCGGAAGCATCTCGGAGGCCGGCGTCGTGCTGGGGACGATCGGGTGGATCATCGCCTGGAGCACCTACCTGCTCTTCTTCTGGTCCCTGTCGGGCCAGACGCCCGGGATGCGGTTCCTGGCGATCGCTATCGAAGCGGGTGGCTCGCGCCGGGTAGGCCTTCGGCGCTCGGTCCGCCGCCTGGTCGGGCTCGTCCTGGCGATCCTGCCTTTCGGCCTCGGGCTCCTGGGAATTCTCTTCTCCTCCCGCCGTCGAGGCTTCCAGGACCGGATCGCCGACACCGACGTCGTCTACGTCAAGCTCCGCGAGCGGGCCGCGCCTTGGTCGTCCGCCGAGCCTGGCGCCGACGCGTAGGCGCGGGCCGACCGGCTCAGGCGACCCGGCTCGGAGGCTCCTCGCCGTCGAGCACGGCGAGCACGTTCTCGGCGACCAGTCGCGCCATCGCGTCGCGAGCCCGATCGGTCGCCGACCCGATGTGTGGGACGAGGACGCAGCGCGGGGCCGCGAGCAGCTCGGCGGGGACCTCGGGCTCGCCCTCGAACACATCGAGGCCGGCTGCGCCGATCCGGCCGTCGCCGAGCGCCTCAGCCAGCGCGGCCGCGTCGACGAGCGAGCCGCGGGCCGTGTTGACCAGCACCGCGTCGGCCCTCATTGCCTCGAGCTCGGCGCGGCCGATCAGGCCTGCGGTCTCCGGACCGCCCGGCACGTGGAGGCTGACCACGCCGGCCTCGCCGAGCAGGGCGGGCAGCTCGACGCGGACCGCGCCGAGGTCGCGCTCCGCGTCCGGTTTCGCCGATTGGGCCACATAGACGATGCGCCCGGCCAGCGGGGCGATCAGCTCGGCGTAGCGGCGTCCGATCCGGCCCATCCCGACGACCCCGAAGGTCGCTCCGCTGAGCTCGGTGCCGAGATGTGCGCCGGGGTCCCATCCGACCCAGGCGCCGGCCCGAAGATCCGCCTCGGCGTCGCTCATCCGTCGCGCGGCCGCAACGGTCAGCGCCAGCGCCAGCTCGGACGTCGCGTTGGTCAACACCCCCGGCGTGTTGGTGACCGCGATCCCGCGAGCGCGGCAGACCTCGAGGTCGACGTTGTCGTGGCCGACCGCGAAGTTGGCGATCACCCGAATCTGAGGGCCCGCGGCGTCGAGCAGCGCCTCGTCCACCTCGACCGTCGGGTCGGCGACCAGCGCCTCGACCCCCGCTGCCAGCCCTCGCAGTCGCTCGGGGCGCACGTCGAGGCCGCCGAGGACCACGTCGCAGCGCGCCTCCAGCAACGCCAGGCCGGCCGGAAGGAGGACCCGTGCCACCAGGACGCGCGGTCGCGCGGTCGCGCTCACCTCTCCCCCTGCTCGTCGACGAGCAGGGCCTGCACCGCACGGCCGATC
>JBOGZB010000281.1:0-1976 GCA_050697175.1 Solirubrobacterales bacterium
TCCTCGCCTTGTCGCGCACCTGGGCCCTGCCGACCGGCCCGAAGTCGATCCCCCACTTCGAGTCATACTCGCAGGCCGCGGCGTCGTGGTAACGCAGGTTTGCGTCCTTGACGCGCTCCGGAGTCGCGTTCGCGGCGGCGGGCACGCGAGGCACTCTAGATAATCGACCCGTGGCCCATGTGCAGCAGGACCAGCCCGACGGAGTGCCGCCGCTCGCCCTGACCGGAGAGCGCACCCTCCCCAACCTCCCCGAGGAGAACTACTGGTTCAGGCGCCACCTGGCCGCCTACGAGTGGATCGCCGAGCGGGTCCCGGGCATGCGGGTCGCGGACCTCGCCTGCGGGGAGGGGTACGGCGCCGACCTGCTGGCCCGCTCTGCCCGGGAGGTCGTGGGCGTGGATGCGAACCCCGAGGCTCACGAGCACGCCCGCCTTCGCTACCGGCGCCCGGGCCTTCGGTTCGAGCGCGGGCTGGTCGAGGACTTCGAGGAGCCCTGCGACGCGATCGTCTTCCTGCAGACGATCGAGCACATCCACGAGCCCGAACGTCTGCTGGAGCGCTTCGCCCAGGCCGCCCCCACCTCCTACGTGACGACCCCGAATCGGCTCACCCTGGCGCCCCCCGGGGCCCAGAAGTCCGACAACCCGTGGCACCTTCGCGAGTACTCGGCCGTTCAATACCGAGCGCTCCTCGAGCCCCACTTCACGAGCGTCGAGCTTCTCGGGCTCTACCACGCACGCAAGCTGCGCCTCCACGAGCTGGCCCTCCGGCTCGGCTGGGACCGGGTTCACACCACGCTTCGGATCACGAGGCCGGTCTACGATCGATTCGTGCCAGCGATCGCGTCGTCGGACTTCGAGCTCCGGGCCGATCGCGACCTCGACCGCTCGCTCGACCTGGTCGCGATCTGCCGCCGGTGAAGCCCGCCGACGGCGAGCTCGGCGATCTGGCGATCGTCCTGCACTCGCATATGCCCTACGTGGAGGGCTTCGGGACCTACCCGTTCGGCGAGGAATGGCTGTTCGACGCGATCGCCCGCTCCTACCTCCCCGTGCTGGAGCGGGCGCGCGACCTGACGCTCACGGTGAGCCCAGTGCTGGCCGACCAGCTCGAGGCGCCCGGTGTGCCGGACCGTCTCGAGTCGTTCGTTCGCGACCTCCGGCTCGGGGCCGCCCGGCGGGATGCGGCCGGCGCGCCCAGCGAGCTGCACGCCGCGGCGCGGGCCGAGGAGGAGCGCTACTCATGGGCGCTCGAGCGTCTCGGCGCCCTCGACGGCGACCTGGTGGGGGCGTTCGAGGCCGCGGCGCCGCGGCGCAACCTCGCCCTCGTGCCATCCGCGGCCTCGCACGCCGTGCTGCCGCTCCTGGCGACCTCCGCGGGTCGCAGGCTCCAGATCGACGCCGGCCTTCGCTCGCACCGCCGGAGGTTCGGGGCGGCCGAGGGCTTCTGGCTTCCCGAGTGCGCCTATCAGCCGGGCCTCGAGCGGGCGCTCGCCGAGCGCGACCTCGGGTTCTTCTGCACCGACCAGAGCGCCTTCGAGGGCGAGCTCGAAGCACTCGCGCCGGTTCGCTCCGAGGCGGGCCCCGTGGCGTTCACGCTCGACTGGGAGACGGTCGAGCTGGTCTGGGGCGAGCGGGGGTATCCGTCCGATGGCGCCTACACCGAGTTTCATCGCGTCTCGCTCGAGGGCAGCCGGCTGTGGGCGATCAGCGGCGAGCCCTACGACGCGCCCGCGGCGGCCGAGACGGCCGAGCGCGACGCCTGCTCGTTCGCCGAGGCGGTCGCGGCGCGCCTCTCCGCATACCGCGAAGGGCGAGGCAGGCCGGGCCTGATCACGTTCGCGGTGGACACGGAGCTTCTCGGCCACTGGTGGTCGGAGGGCCCGCTGTGGCTCGAGGCGGTGCTCCGCGAGGTGCCCCGTCACGGAGTCGGCCTGGTCACCCTGCCGCAGGCGCTGGAGCGCCACGTTCCCGAGC
>JBOGZB010000282.1:0-2397 GCA_050697175.1 Solirubrobacterales bacterium
GCCGAAGACCGTGACCCAGATTCGCTCCGGGTCCATGCCGAAGCCCTGCGTCGAGAGCTCCCAACCCCAGGGAATCGACTCCGCCTTGAAGTAGTCGCCGAAGCTCCAGTTGCCGAGCATCTCGAAGAAGGTCAGGTGGCGCCGGGTGTTTCCGACCTGCTCGATGTCGGGGGTCCGGAAGCACTTCTGGCACGAGGTGAGGCGGCTGCTCGGAGGGGTCTCGTCGCCCCGGAAGTAGGGCTTGAAGGGCTGCATCCCGGCCACGGTGAGCAGGGTCGAGGTGTCCTCGGGCGCCGGGATCAGCGACGCCGAGGGCACCCTCCGGTGCCCCCGCTGCTCGAAGAACGAGAGGTAGGTTTCGCGAATCTGGGCTGAGTCCACGGCGGACGTAGTCTAGGAAGCGATCGTGGCGTGCCCGACGATCGCCTCGCCGTCCATCAGGCAGGCGGTCTGGCCCGGGGCGACGCCAAAGGCGGGCTGATCCAGCCGCAGGGCGAGCTCGGCATGGTGGCCGGGGCCGGCGTCGACGGTGCAGGCGAGGGGCCGGGCCCGGTAGCGGAGCTTGACGCGGTCCACCCGGGCGCCGTCGCGGCGCAGATGCGCGTCGCGCACCCGCACCGTGTGAATGGCGAGCTCCTCGCGGGTGCCGGCCACGACGCGATTGGAGTCCGGATCGGTGGCGAGCACGTAGAGCGGCGCGGCGGCGGCGACCCCTAGGCCCCGGCGCTGGCCGACCGTGAACTCGTGATGGCCGCGATGGCGCCCGATCACGCGGCCCGAGCGATCGACGATCTCGCCCGCGCGTGGGCTGAGCCGTCCGTGGCGGGCCAGGAAGCCGCTTTTTCCCTCTCCCGCGAGAAAGCAGAGGTCCTGGCTGTCGGGCTTCGCGGCGACCGGGAGCCCGGCCTGCTCTGCGATCGCGCGGGTCTCGGGCTTGTTGAGATCGGCCAGCGGGAAGCGAAGCCGCGCCAGCGACCCCGGCCCGAGCGCCGACAGCATGTAGGTCTGGTCCTTGGCCGCGTCGCGCGGCGCGGCGAGCAGCGGCCCCTCGCCGTCGTCGACCACTCGTGCGTAGTGGCCGGTCGCCAGCGAGTCGGCGCCCACCCGGTCGGCCAGGGCGATCATCGCGTCGATCCGAAGCTCGCCGTTGCAGACCACGCAGGGGTTCGGGGTTTGACCCGACGCGTAGCCGTCGACGAACCGCTCGACGACCGTCGATCGGAATGCCTGCTCGAGGTCGAGCGTCAGGTGGGGGACGCCGAGGCGATGGGCCAGGGCGCGCGCGCCGAGCACCGCCTGCGGCGAGCAGCAGCTCCGCGTTCCGTCGGTGCGCTGGTCGGCCCAGAGCTTCAGGGTGACGGCCACCACGTCGACGCCTCGATCGCGCTCCAGCAGCGTCGCCACGGCCGAGTCGACCCCTCCGCTGATCGCGACCAGGACCCGCCCCCTCGAGGGCGGCGCCGCGAGGGACTCGCCCGACGAGGCGAGCGCCGCGAGCGCCCGGTGCAGGGCGTCCGCGGCGAGCTCGGCGCCATGATGGCCCTGAGGGGAGAGCCCGCCGAGCGCCTCGGCGAGGTCCGCGGGAGAGGTCCGCGCCGCGTCGAGCACCGGGGAGCCCTCGACCCGCTCAGCGAGCGCGGCCCCCGCGGCGATCGTCGCCGCGCAGCCATCGGCGTCAAACGTCGCGACGACGATCCGGCTGGCCTCGACGCCAAGCGAAAGGCGGATCAGGTCACCGCAGGGGGCCCCTCCCGCCGCGCCCGTGAACGCGCCGCGCGGCTCGGGGCCCCGCCGCGAGCGATCGCTCAGGTAGAAGTCGAACAGGCTCGGGTCCATGCGCAGAGCCCGAGGCTAGCGCTCGGCGGAGCGACCGGTACCGCTCGCGACCCGCTTGACCCGCTTCGACTACTTCGGGTAGTAGGGCAGGTTCGAGGGGCCCTTGTAGAGGGCGTCACGCACGGCCTGATCGACGCTCGCCGGCCCGCGGAAGCCATAGCTGACGGAGCCCGTGGGCGTGCCGTGGGAAAGGCTCTTCGGCCGGACCACGATCAGCGCCGGGACCCGGTTGACGTCGAGGCCTGCGGTGATCCGCGAGTAGCGAGCGACCCGGTCCGCCTCGGTGACGAAGACGGCGGCGAAGGGGCTGACTCGCAGCCGCTCCACGCTCGAGCGGACCGCGGCGTCATCGATCCCGTTCCGCCTGTAGACGAGCAGGACGATGGCCTTGCCCTGAGCATAGGCCTGCGCGACCGGCTTCGGGAGTCCGGGCCCCGCGACGAGCTTGCCGGATACCGGGGCGGCGCCGGTCGACGTGGAGCCGGGGACGGTCGGGGTGGTCGTCGGGGCCGTCGGGGTCGTCGTCGGGGCCGAGCCGTCGGTCGGCACGACGGTGGAGCC
>JBOGZB010000283.1:0-26313 GCA_050697175.1 Solirubrobacterales bacterium
TCGGTGATCACGACGTCGGGTTGCTCCTTTTCGATCGCCTGCACGAGGGAGGACTCATTGCCGCATGCAGCCACCAGGTCGATCTCGGGCACCTCGCTGAGGATCTCGACGATTCCCTGGCGCACGATGTAGCTGTCCTCCCCGAGGATCACCCGAAGCGCCATGCGGCGGAGGATATGCCAGCTCAGGCTGCGTCGCCGGGCGGGGCAGGCAAGCTCGCTACGAGCGGGCCCTCCTCCGACGGCATGGCTGCTCTCTCCGTCGAACCACGGGCGATTCGCCTCCCGGGGTGAGCTACGGCTCTAGCGACGGCAACCCGCTTCGTGGCCGCCTGGGCGGTCTCCTCGATCGCCGCCAGCCGGCGGTCGAGATCGTCGACGATGACCGTCTTCTCGTTGCGCTCCAGCTTGAGCTCGCCGCCCAACTCCGCGCACCGTGACACCAGCCGGCGCTCGGCTTGCTCGTGGAGCCGGCGCTCGGCCTCCACCCGAGCAAGCTCGGTAGAGATGGCGCCGATGCCGTGTCTCACCTCCTCCGCTGCGGCGCGAGCCCGGTCGGCACACACCTGCGCAGCGGCAACTCGAGCCCGCGCCTCCTCGGCCTGTTGCTCGGCCGAACGCGCTCGGGACTCCATCTCTGACAGGCGCTCCTCGAGCTCCGCCGCTCCTGTGGCCGCCTGTCTCCATGGACCACGCTCGGAAGCCTCCTGTGCGGTGATCTCGACAGGCTGCGGCCGCTCGCTCGCCTTTCGCCGTGCCTCCTTCTTCGCCCGGCGTTCGGCCTGCCGCCTCGCTGTGCGCTCGGCCGCCTCGGCCTTGCGTCTGGTCCGGCGGGCGTCTCGCTCCGGCCGCTGTTCCAGCTCGATTTCCAGGCCGTATCCGAGCCACGCCATGAAGCGCCGCACGCCCCCACGTCGCTTGGTCGCTTGCTCGGCCACCTCTGGTCCCATGCCAGGTCAACCTCCATCTTTCATGCTCGCAGCGTCGACTCTAGGGTCTGCCATGCGCGCGCCCCAGGCAAGGGGGCTGACCCGCCTATGTTCAGGGGTGGCTGCGCCCCGGCGTGCCCAGCGGGCGAGCTCGAGGCGAGGACCTCCCCGGATAGATGCGTGCGTGCATGTTTGACGCCTGATTCGAGCAGGAGGTTCAGGGAAATGCCCGTGCCCAACCTCACGAGGGCTTGCAGACGCTCAGGGCCGACGCTGAGGTGCGGGCCCGTTCAGCAGCAATGCCGCGCCGGTCGCCGTCCGAAGTTCCTGGGAGGGGAATCTGTCTCCAGATCGTTTCCAGGCGGATTCTGCGACGTCTCGTGAGATCCGGTCAAGTCACAGAGAACTCCCGATTAGCTGGGGTTCTTTAGATGGGCGCCGCTGGTTTCGAACCAGCGACCTCTCGCCGCGGGCACCCCTATTCGGTCGCTTCGGGGTTCAATTGCGACCGAGCGTCTGGGATCTCGATGTTTCCATGAACGAGGGCTCGCAACCGCTCCCGCTCTCCACCCTTCCTGAGCATCACCTGCGCATAGATGCCAAGGGTTACCTTTGGGTCGCTGTGGCCGACTTGCCGCATCACGTACGGCGGATCCTCACCGGCGGCGAGGAGCAACGAGATGAAGGTCCGCCGGAGCGAGTGGGGGGTAAGCCCTTGCGGTAGAGGACCCAGGCCTGCCTGCTCGCGGCATTCGTTCGCGAGCTTGACGGAGCCTGCCAGTATGCGGTTGCGAACGTTGCTCGGGTTCTGAGCCCCGCCTGTTCCCGTCGCGAATACCAGCTCGCTCCCCGAAAGGTTGCGCCAGCCGGCCTTGTGGGTGGCGAGCTCCTCGCACAACAGTGGCAAGAGCTCCACCTCGCGTACGCCAGCGTCCGTCTTCGAATCGATCACCCGCAGTCGCCTTGCAGCGAGGTCGACGTCGCGCCACCTAAGGTTGAGTGCCTCGCTCAGCCGAAGGCCGGCGAAGAGCAGGGTGGCGAGCAGTAGACGCCGATTCTTCGGACCCCTGCCAATCTGATCGAGCTCTCCGGCGGCGCCGAGCAGCGATTCGAGCTGGTCGGTGCGATCGAGATAGCTTCGTTCGGGCTGGCGGGTCTTCAGCTTGCGCCGCTTGCCGCCCACCTTCGCCGGGTTACGAAGGATTAGTTCGCGCTCCACGGCGACCTCGAGGATCTGTCCCAGCCTGGTGATCGTCTTGTTGATCGAGGTGGGGGAGAGCCGTTCCTCTCCGACCTTCACGCGCCGGTAGCGGTCGACCTGCTCGATCGTGATCTCAGAAAGCCGATGCCTTGCAAAGAAGGGCAGCAGGTGGGAGCTCAGCTGCCAGTGGTAGTCGGCGAGCGTCGTTTCGCGAAGGCCCTCGTGCCGAAGGCCCTCGTACCACTGGGAGGCAAACTCGTGGAAGGTCGGATCGGGGTCGGTCTCGGGCCCTGGATCGGGGCCGATGGGGCGCCAGATCCCCCTCTCGACATCGGCCAAGACGTGGCCGAGCTCGCGCTCGGCGTGGCGCCTATCCCAGCCTTCGTCGCTGCGCCCGAGAGTCACATAGCGGCGCTTGCCATAGGCGTAGAAGCGGATGGCCCAGCTACGTTGCTTGCCCTTCGGCGGCAGAACCTGCCCGCGGCGATTCCGTCTACGGTTATCCCGCATCAGGACTTACCTCCTGGTGCCGGCCCCGGGGCGTTCTAGCGCCGCCGGGGCATTTACATCGTCAATTGATAGTGTAAACAACGTGGCGCGCCGGCGTATTCCACCGCTGGTCGGCCTTGCGGAGGTCGTGGAGATCCTGGGCGTGCGCTCGCGACAGCACGCCCACAACCTCACGAGGGATCCGACTTTCCCCCTGCCGGTGGCGAGGCTTCGTGCCACCCCAGTCTGGGTCAAGCTCGACGTGGCCGCCTGGGCCAAGAGTCGGGGGCGGCGATCCTAGGCCTCGGGCAGTTGCTCGATGACTATGTCGAGGTCATCGAGCGAGATTTCCAGCCCACTATCCCACTCGAGTGCGTCGCGCAAGAGCTGTTCCTGTACGCGCAGTGTGAAGATGGCGGCCCCGTCTCCATCGCCAAAGGTGAGCTCAACGCCGTCCGCAAGGCCTCTATCCGTCATGGAATCGAGGCGCCGTAGAGCTGCCTGAGGAATCGAGGCAATGATCTCATCGGATGCGTGGTGGATGAGATCGACCTGGACCTGGCGTCCTAGCCAGCGTCTCAGGACGGACTCACTCTCGGGAAACACGGGCTTGTCGTTGATCTGACTGATCACTTGACCTCCTTTATGGGCAGAAGTTCACTTCTCTGCCCGGGTTGACTCTTGTTGCGACGCCGCGTTCGCGGTTTGGTTGCCGGAGATTCCGGACGTTGCGACCTCTCGCTCGCTGAGCGAGAGGTCAGTCGTTCGGCGATCCGATCGGGATCGAAACGGAGTCGCGCTTTCGCGCCGTGCCCGAGGCGTACCGCCCCCAGCTCCGTGGCGTTCGCGTAGACCCAGGAGCGGGAGACGCCGTAACGACGGGCCACGTCGGTCGCATCGATCAAGCCGCCGACGGCCGGCGGACGGAGCAGCTCCGTGACCCGGCTGGCTATCGCCTCGACGGTGGCGGGCGCGAGCTCGAGTCGCTCGTCGACGAACTCGACCGCGGCTCCCTCCCGGTCATGGACACCCACCTCGGAGTGCCGCCGCGCCTTACTAGTCATCGACGAAGTGGACTTTGGGGCCGGTGACCGGCTGCGGAGCCCTTCTCGCTTGATACGCATGGAGCCACGGAAACGGGTCGAACGTGTCGTCCCGAGCCGCCGCCGCCCGCATCAGCTCGTCCCATTCGGCGTCGGGGATCTGCGGATGCAGACGTCGGACGTCGCTGACCAAGACCGGCACCTTCTCCTCGGGTTCGACGAGGAAGTACTCGCGGCCAACACAGGAGTACGCATCTGGGACCTCCGTCTGGCCGTAGGGGTCGACCACCTGTGCATGCCACCACACCATCCGCGCCGTGCGTGGATTGATGCGGCGGGCGGCCTTCTCGATCTTCTCGTCGGATGCGTTCAGCGTTGACCTCCTAGTTCGTGGGCACTTGGCCCGATGTTGCGGCCGCTCGTGGCCATCTAAGGAGGACCTTACGGTCGAAAACGCTTGCTTATCATTCGTCGCCAGTGGATGGCCGAGAGCTCCGCGAGCAGCGGTTACGGAGGGGTCTAACGCAGGATCAACTCGCCGGCATGGTCATGACGACCCGCCAGCGTCGGCGGGTCTATCGCAAGGGCGACGACCCCATGCACATCACCCAGTCCATGATCAGCCAGATTGAGCGGGGTATTCGACCCATGCCGAGGCGAGAGCGGGACTGGGCGGGCGTCAGTGAGATGGACTCCCTACATGATGAGTTTGTCGAGATCCTCGAAGCTAGCGACGAAGAGCTACAGGAGATGCTCCGGAGTTCAGCGCCTCGCGGTCCGTATCGACCTAGGCGGGCCAATGACGCTGGAGCCGGACCGCTCTAAAAACTGATTTGCACCCGGTTGCCGTGCCCCGCGTGGAGCACGACCGCAGCAACCCCGGGCTCGATCAGGGTCGTGGCCCATTGGCACGCCTGCGCGCGGTGGAGATGGTGGTCAAGTTGGGTCCGCGCCTCCGCATCCAGAGGTAGTTCATCGAGCGCCTCAAGGAGGCGATCTGTCTCGGCGCCGGGCGCTATCTGCACATACAGATTTGACATCAGGTTGCTCAAGGCTACGGGGTAAGGCGCCCTCTCTCTCGTCGCTCCACCGTTGTCAAGGACGTGGTACCCGGGAAGTACGCCGCGCGTAAGGTCCTAAGAGAGCATGGCTGATCCACGAACACAAGTCCGCGTGACGACCACAACCTCCCAAGCCGACGCGCTCGACCGGGTGGCGCGGGCCCGCGGTATGAGCAAGGCCGGCCTTATTCGCGAAGCGTTCGAGGCCGTCACGGGTGTAGCCGCAGATATGGCCTACCTCCGACAGCAGTACCCGCACAACGGGTTTGAAAGCTTCAACCGCATGCGCAGGGCGGCGATCGCGGCGCGCAATTCCGAGGCAAGGCGAAAGGAGCCGCCCTGTGCCCCCGCTAGCTCAACCCCTACGACGGGTCGACGATGAACCGACGTAACGGTTACACCCCTGAGCTCGTCCTGCCGGACGGCTGGGAGGTTGCCGCAGAGGGGATGCGGTCGATCGACGGCAAGCATCGTGTCACGGGATTCCAGCTCGGGTGCGACCCGGCCGGCGAGCTCTTGGTGGTCCAGGAGGGAGGCACCCGGACCGATGACCGGATCCTCCCGGACCTCGGCAGCCAAATAGCGGTTGCTCTCAGGCACCTGAACGTCCCCGAGGTTCCGGTCGAGACGCTCGAAAGGCTCTTGACGGACCTCGGCGATGCGATCCGCTGGCAGGCCGATACACACGAGGCGGAGTTCTTCCACAAGGTCCACGGTGGGGATCTCTTCAACCTCCTCGACAACTTCCCGGGGATCGGACCCCGCCGCCCCGTCAACGTCGCGGATACGATGCGGCGAGGCGTTCGGGAGCGCAAGATGCTCTTGGACGAGTGGCTCGTCGCCGGAGAGTTGCACTGGATCCAGGCTGAGCCGGGACTCGGGAAGACGTGGGTCGCCCTTGTCCTTGCGCTCCGGGTGATGCTGGCTGGCGGGCGCGTCGTTTGGGTGGATGAGGAGATCGGGGTGGACTCGATCAGCGAACGTTTGCTGGCGCTCGGAGCTGACCCGGACCTGGTAGAGACCAACTTCCTCTACTTCCCGTACCCGGGCTGGGGCGCGGCGCAGGCTGAGGACGCAGAACGGTGGCAGACCCTGATCGCCGCGGACCGTCCTGACTTGGTCGTCTTCGACACCTGTACAGACGTCCTGGCGGAGGCCGACATCGACGAGAACTCGGGCCTCGAGGTCACCCGTTGGATCAAGGCCTACTGCGAGCCGCCACGAAGGGTCGGCGCGGCCGTGCTGATCTTGGACCACATCGTCAAGGGCGGGTCGAATAAGAGCCGTGGGTACGCAATCGGCTCCCGAGCGAAGAAGGCCAAGTGCAAGATCCAGTACCAGATCGAGCCGATCAAGCCCTTCGACCAGGACGTCGTCGGCAAGGTTAAGGTTGTCCGGGAGAAGCTCGGCGTCTCCGCTCGGATTCCGGAGGAACGTTACTTCGAGATCGGGCCTGGGCAGGACGGCATCTTCGTCTTCGAGCCGGGATCGGCGGAGGCCCCTGCGAAAGCCAAGAGAGCGGCAAAGTCAGCTGAGGCGGGCCGGCGACGTAGGGACCGGATTCTGAAGCTACTTCGAGATGAGCACCCGGAGAGGCGGAAGAAGACCTGGATCAGGGAGCGCGTAAGCGGGGACCCCGGGGACATCAGCAACGACCTTGCCGAAATGGTGGACGGCGATAAATGGCCCGTCGATATCGACAATGAGTCGAACTACGGCTTCACGCCACCGGACTCGGCACCAGAATGACCATTCCCAAGGCGGTTGCGTATCCCGGGTCCCATCGTGAGGGTCGTCGTATTCGTATGCCACCCCCGTTAAAGGGTGGCCTACGGATACGGCTACCGAGCACCTCGTCAAACGAGGAGACGGGAAGAATTGCGCCGCACGGGGTCGAGAAAGTTGATCGAGCAACGCTCCATTGCGCTCCTGGAGCTCGCGGACCCATTCTTGGCTTCAGAAAAGGGTTTGAACGGTTATCTGGGACCGGCATAGACCCGGGAATACAGGAGCAGAAAGGAACGCGGGGAGAGCGAGCGAGGTACCCGCTGGAACGGAGGTCCTCAGCCGGCGGGCGCCTCGGCCGCGTCGCCCGGGGTGCCGCCGCGGCCCTCGTCCGAGCCATCGCGGTCGGCGGCAACTGTTTCGCCGTCGATCGCGAGGTGAGGCAGGCGCCGGTCGAGCCAGGACGGCAGGGCCCATGTCCTGCGCCCCAGCAACTCGAGCGCCGAGGGCAGGAGCAGGCTGCGCACCACGAAGGCGTCGAGGAATACCGCGCTGGCGAGGCTCACGCCGAAGAGCTTGAGCACGCGCTCGTTGCCGAGCGCGAACGAGAGGAACACGCAGACCATGATCGTTGCCGCCGCGGTGATCACGCGTCCGGTCGAGGCGAGCCCCCTCGTGACCGCGGCGGACGCGTCACGGCGCCGGACCCACTCCTCGTGAATGCGGGAGACGAGGAACACCTCGTAATCCATCGAGAGCCCGAAAACGATCGCGAACACGAAGACCGGGAGGAAGGCGTCGATCGGCCCGTTGGTGACCCCGAGAAGCCCGCCCAGCCATCCCCACTGGAAGACCGCCACGACCACCCCGAGCGAAGCCCCGATGCTGAGCAGGTTCATCACAGCCGCCTGCACCGGAATCACGAGCGAGCGGAAGACGACCATCAGAAGCAGCGCCGAGAGCAGAACCACGATGCCGATGAACAACGGCAGCTTCTGAGCGAGGACATTGGTGAAGTCGATGTTGGTGGCGGTGGGCCCGCCTACCAGCACGGTGGTGCCGGTTTGGCGCTCGACCGCCGGCAGCGTGTCGTCGCGCAGTCGATTGACTAGGTCGGTCGTCGCGCTCGCCTGCGGTGAGCTGTCGGGGAATGCCTGGATCACGGCGGCGCGCCCGCCCGGGCTCAGCTGGGGCGGCGAGACCGAGGCGATCCCCGCGCTCTGTCGCAAGGCGGCACTGACCGTGCCCACGGCTCCAGACTCGCTTCCTTTCGAGGTCAAGACGACGATCTGAAGTGGGCCGTTGAACCCCTTGCCGAAGCCTGCCGCGAGCAGGTCGTAGGCCTCGCGCGTGGTCTGGCCCGGCGGGTCGTTTCCGGCGTCGCTGTTCCCGAGACGCATCGCGAGTGCCGGCGCCGCCAAGACCAGCATGATCGCCAGCCCGGCTACGGCGCCCGGCCAGGGGTGGCGCTGGATCCACGCTGACCAGCGGAACCAGAAGCCGGCATCGGCTGTCCCGGCAGGGCGAGGCTTCTCACGCCAGCGCCGACCGACCCGGCGGCCGAAGCGGGAAAGCAGCACGGGCAGAACCGTCAGCGCCGCCAGCATCGTCATCAGAACGGCCAGCGAGGAGGCGAGTGCGGCGCCGTTGAGGAAGTCGACGCCGAGCGTGAACATCCCCATCAGGGCGATCACGACGGTGCAGCCGGCGAACAGAACCGCCCGGCCGGCCGTGTCCATGGCTCGGACGATCGCGGTGTCGACGTCGATCCCGCTGCGGTAGTTCTCGCGGAAGCGCGTGAGGATGAAGAGGGCGTAGTCGATGCCGACTCCGAGCCCGATCATCACCGCGAGCTCGGTGGAGAAGTCGGGCATGCTAGTCAGGTTGGTGCCGATGCTGATCAGCGCGACTCCGGTGCCGAGGCCAAGCAGCGCCGTGACGATCGGCAGACCCATGGCGGTGAAGGACCCGAAAGTGATCAGCAACACCACGATCGCCGCGAGCAGCCCCACGGCGGCCGACGCGCCCAGCGACCCTTGTTGGGCCTGTTCGATCGCCTGTCCGCCGAGCTCGACCTGGAGCTGGGGCGAACTGGCCGCCTGGGCGGTGGAGATCACTCGGTTGACGGTGTCCTTGGGAACCTGGTCTGCGGACTGATCGAAGTTGACCGTGGCGAACGCAATCGTGCCGTCGGGAGAGACCGCGTTGTCGCCCGCCTTCGAGTAGGGGCTCACGACGATGCCGACGTGCGGCAGGCGCGAGACCCGAGCCAGCATCGGCGCTACCCGCGCGCGCACGGCCGCGTCGGTCACCTTGCCCGTGCGGCTGTGGAGGACGATCTGGTCGGTGTCGCCGGACTGGGCGCGGAAGTCGCGCTGGAGCAGGTCCACCGCCTTCTGCGACTCGGTGCCCGGGAGCGAGAAGTTGTTGGCGTAGTTGGTCCCGGTCGCGCCAGAGATGGCGACGACGCAGATCAGCAGCGAGATCCAGCCGAGGAAGACGCCTAGGCGGTGGCGGATCGAGAAGCGCGCAATCCTGGCGAGCGTGCCATTCGGCTGGCGCGGGGGCCCCACTTTCGGGGCGGGTCCGGCTTGCGGCATATACTCCTTATATCAAACCATTCTAGTTCTCAGAGTATTTGAAGCTAAATCTATATGCAGCAATCGAATCGAAACGCAAGACCCGCTGCGGCAGGCGACGTCGAAGCGGATCTCCGCGAGCTGGTGCTCCTGATGCCCCGTGTTCTGCAGGCGCTCAAGCGGGGTAGCCTCGGCGACGTTCCCGAGCCCTTCCGGGGCTCATTCGACGACGGCCACCTGGGGCCGCGCCATAAGCCGGTGCTGATGGCCGTCACCTTCTTCGGGCCGCTAGGCGTGAGCGAGATCGCCCAGCGCATCGGCCTCAGCGTCGGCACCGCCAGCCTTATGGTCGGCGAGCTCGACCGCGCCGGGATGCTCGAGCGAAGCGTCGACGAAAGCGACCGCCGCCGGACCATCGTCGCCTTGCCGGACGGCTACCGCGAGGCGATGGACGTCTGGGTCGACGAGCGGGTGCAGCCGCTCCGCCGCGCACTCGAGCGCATGTCGAAGCGCCACCGCCGAGACTTCCTCGAGGGCTGGCGCATCATCGAGGAGGAGGCGGCGGTGCGTGGAGAATCCGCAATTGCCCGGAGTGAAAATTAATGTTGCATCGGGCCCACGTTCAACTCGCAAAGGGGTTCTCGGCCGCCGCGGCGTGGTCAGGCACGGAGCTGGGCGAAGGATCCGATGGGATTCGAAACCAAGGGCGGGGGGGAGTGCTCGAGCTGCGGCTGATACGGATTGCTTACTAGCCTCGCAGCCGGAGTTTTCTTGCAAAAACAGTGTGCTTCCGCGGCTACGGGCAGGTGCAGCTCGGTAAGGGGTGCCCGCGGCCCGAAGCGAGAACAGGTAGGTAGACGTTGGGCAGAATTGGGCAGAAAGTCAGAATTTAGGCCAGCGATCCTCGCCCTTACCTCTCGGGATACTCGAAGCAAACAGGGCGATTAGCAGGCCTTTTGTCGATGGGCGCGGCTGGTTTCGAACCAGCGACCTCTCGCGTGTGAAGCGAGCGCTCTCCCACTGAGCTACGCGCCCGAGGCGGTGATCATAGGTATGTGATGGGCATGACGCCTAGCATCTGGGGATGGCCGGGCAGGCGGGAGAAGGGGACTCGAACCGCGGGCGTGATCCTCGTACGGATCGCGTGATCGCGCGTCGCCGACGGAGGCTGGCGATCGGGGCCGGCGTCCTTGCGCTGCTCGCGATCGGCGCCGCCCTGGCGATCGTGCTCGGCTCTTCAAGCTCGAGCTCGCCTCCCGGCTCGGCGCCGGCTCGGGTGGGCACGCAGGATCCGCCGTGGGGGTTCACCGGTAGCTGGCGCGACTACTGCTACCGGTCGTTCGCGACGCCTCCCGGCTACTCAGCCCAGGTGGTTCCCGCGGTGAAGCCGTGCCCGGCCGGGTCGAGGCGCTTCAGCACCGAGCAGCAGATCTCGCTCACCGCGCGCGCCGGGGCGGGAATCGATCGCATCGCGGTCCACTGGGGATCGGTGGAGCCGGCACCACCTCGCACGGTCGACGGCTCGCGGGCGCACGCCTACAAGTGGGGGCCGATCGCCCGCATCTACGACGCGATGCTGGCGGCGGGGGTCCAGCCGGTCGCGCTCGCCTACGGGGCGCCCTCCTGGGCCAGGCGAAGCGGCTGGAGCCGACCGGGCGTCTGCGCGGCGTCTCATGGCAAGGTCTGCGCCTACCCGCCGAGCCGCCGGCACCTGGCCGACTGGCGCGCCTTCGTCGGGGCGATGCTGCGCCGCTTTCCGGCCCTGGTCGCGCTCGAGGTCTGGAACGAGCCGAACCTGCCGCGCTTCTTCGCACCCCGCCCCTCGCCGGCGCTCTATTCCCAACTGGTGAAGGCCGCGCACCGAGCCGCCGTCGACGCCGGAAGCTCGACTCCGATCCTTACCGCGGGGCTCTCGGTCGGGGCGTCGGACGTCAAGGGCGGCATCGGGGCACCCAGCTTTCTGACCGGCGTCTACCGGACTGCCGGCAAGGAGTCGTTCGACGGGATCGGCGCGCACCCGTATCCGCGTGGGCCACCGCGGGCGGCGAACATGACGACCGCGCTTGACCGTCTCCGCCGGGTCCGGGACCGCTTCGGCGACGCCTCGACCCCGATATGGATCACCGAGGTCGGCGTGGGCGGGACCTCGGGGCCGCGCGGCAAGCTGAGCGTCAGGCTTCCCGCGCAGGGCCCGGTGCTGGCGAGCATGTACCGGGCGACCCAGGGCGCGGACATCCGGTCGTTCATCATCTACGCGCTTCGCGACACCCCGATCGAGGGACCCAAGTTCGAGCCCTTCGGGGTCGTGCGCGCCAACCTCCGGCCGAAGCCCGCCTACTGTTACCTGGCGCGCCGGCTCGGTGGGGCGCGCCTGTGCGGCGGCTAAGCGAGCTTCCCGAAGCGGTGCCCCGCCTAGCGGTGGTGGGAGATCGTGACGGCCTGTTGGAAGGTCGGTCGGTTGACCCAGGGGATCCTCGGCTGGGTGATCGCGCCGACCGCGCTGAACCCGATCCGGTCGTGCGCGGCCGGGGTCTCGCCGCCGTACAGATCGGCGTTCGAGTCGTGCGCCAGCGCGTCGCTCAGCGAATCGAGCAGCGCGGTGCGGCAGGCGGCAAGGTCGCCGGCGCCGCAGTAGACCCTCGAGTAGGGGCCCTTGACGGGCGCGCCGAGCACGTCGCGCAGGTCCTTCTGGACGTAGCCGTAGGAGCTCGTGTCGAACGCCGAGCCGATCGGCCCGGGAGCGTCGTGGCCGAACGGGATCCGGTTGAAGAGGTCGGTCCCGAGGGTCGGCTGGAACTCCGCCGACACCAGGCGCGGCCACCATGCGTCCATGATCCGCACCGCCTGCTCCTGGTCGTAGGCGCCGTCCTTGTTTCGATCGATCCGGTGGGAGCCGGTCGCCTGCCACTGCCGGAGGGTGTTCAGCGCGCTCGCCAGGGTCGGGTCGGTGACCGGCTGGGTGTCGATCACCTTGAGGATCCAGGGCAGGACGCGGTCGCCCCGCAGGTCGACGGTCCCCGCGTCCTCCATGTCGCTGATCAGCTGCTGGAGGGTGATCTCCTTCGACCCCGCGATGTCACGCTTGATCCGAGCGTCGAGCGGCTGCGAGCGGAACAGCGACGAGAAGCCGGTGTTGTACCCGGGCGCCTGGCGGTTGTTCCAGCTCGTCAGGTAGCGCTGGTCGACGACGTGCGGATGAGCGGCCTGCGGCGTCAGCGACTCGGTCGCCTGGGCGGCGTTGTAGTTCTTCCACAGGTACGGCTTTCGCCCGAAGGTCGGGAGATTCGGGTCCACGTTCGCCGGCCGGGCCGGGTTGGCCCCGGAGTTGAAGTAGGCGATGTGCTTGTTGTCGAGGTAGAACCAGTTGAACGTGTAGGAGATCTCGTTCGCCGCCTTCATGAAATCCTGGGGCGAGCGCATCTTCTGCGGGTTGTTGAAGTCCGCGAAGCCCTGGGCCGACGGGTCGACCTCGTGGAAGTAGGTGTCGCGGAGCTTCGAGTACACGTACGGCTTACCGCCGATCTTCGCCCGCGCGTCAACGATCCCGAGCTTGGTGCGAAGCGCGGTCAGGGTCTCCGAGCCCGACGGCGTCTGATCGGCGGGCGTTGGGACCCAGGAGTTGGTTCGGGTCAGGACGTCGAAGGCGCGGCACTTGCCCTGGTACTCGTAGTGGCTGGCGTTGATCGTCGGCTTGCTGCCGTTCGGGTTGCAGAGCTTGAGCGCGTAGGTGTCGGTGATGTCCTGCCCGGCCGACGTGGCGCTCCAGGAGTAGTCACGGCCGTGGCCGAGCTGGACGTAGAGGTTGGTGCCGGGGAAGGCCACGCCCCGCGCGTCGATCGGCGGCCCCTCGCTGGACGCGGGGGCGTGGATGTCCTCCTCCATCAGGATCTGCGGCGACCAGTAGCCGACCTGCGGCCCGATCACCGCCGTGGGGTGCCCGCTCTTCGACTCGGCCGCCGAGACGACCAGGGCGTTGGAGGCCCCGTGCTTCTCCAGGAACGGGCTCAAGAGCCCTGCGGGGAGCCGGCCGGCGGACGTCGAGGCGCCGGCCGCAGGCGCGTTGCCGCTCGCCGCCGAGACGACGCTCGACGACTGGAGGGTGCCGAGGTCGGGGAGGGCGACCCCTTGGGCATTCGGCGGGGGCTGGCCGTAGGGGAACTTCGTGCCGTGGACGGTCGCGGGAGCCTCGGGGTCGTTGAACTCCTGGAAGTCGGACCAGACCTTCTTTCCACTGCTGGCGCCGAAGCGCTGCTGCGCCGCCTGTAGCGACTGGGCGAGCCCGAGCTCGCCGCCGCCGCCTTTGCCGAAGATGCCGGCGACCAGCGAGGCGATCGCGATCACGTCGGAGACCTTCCACTGGTGGCCCGGCAGGCAGATGCTCTGCGAGGGGTCGATGAGCTGGTACTCGCCGGGCAGCTTGGTGGGATCGGCGCACGCCTGGGAGATGAACTTGTTGACCCCCGCTACGTAGTTGTTGACGTCCTGCTGGAGCTGCACGCCCTGCTGGCCATAGAGCTGCGGGGCGCGGTTGTACTGGGCCTGGAGGTCGGCCTCGCGATACGGCGTGTCGGCCCACACCGACTCGTCCATCGAGGCGTTTGCGCCGCCGGCGAACGACGACAGCTCCGCTCGGCCCGCATGGCGAAGCGCGTCGATCATGAACAGGCGGTCCTCGCCGGTCGCGTAGCCGGTTCCGAACATCGCCCCCGCCCGGGTGGAGCCGTATATGTGCGGGACGTTGAATGTGTCCCGCTCGATCGTCACGTCGCTTCTTGGGCTGTAGGTCCTGACCACGTTGGCCGGCTTGACCCCGAAGCTCGCGTCCTTATAGAACTGCCCGATCTGCGAGGCCTGAAGGCCCGGCGTCGCGTACATCAGGTTCGCGTACATGTCGAGCTGGCGCCCGCTGGTGTAGGGCGGGAAGGTTCCATTCGCCTCGAAGGCCGCAACCTGGACCGAGTTGGCATCCGC
Source organism: Solirubrobacterales bacterium (assembly GCA_050697175.1). GTDB lineage: Bacteria > Actinomycetota > Thermoleophilia > Solirubrobacterales > 70-9 > AC-56. Next base: position 13,998 of record JBOGZB010000283.1, read on the forward strand.
GCCCTGGGCGGGAGGCAGGATGTTTCGGAAGCTGCCGAGATCGTTGTGCTTGTAGGGGCTCGGCGTCGGAGCGGCGCTCGCGGCGCTTGCCGCCACTGCGAGCGACGCGGCGATCAGGACGGCGACCATGCTCAGGCGCCTCAAACCCCTCAAGAAAGCCTCCTCCTCGGTCCTGCGTGGCGTCGAGCGGACGGTTCGGCTCGACTTGCGGCGCGAGCATATACACGCCCCGGTGGGCCCTGCGCCGGTTCCCCGGCGGCGGAGCGGCTCGCTCGCACGTCGCTCTCGAGGCGGGGCGCGCGCCGCCCGCGCCCGTGCGAGGATTGGCCGCATGAAGGTGACCCTGATGCTCGCCGACGCCGCCGAGGCGGTTGAGGGAAAGCTCTACATCCTCGGGGGCGGATGGTCGATCACCGGGCCCGACCCCACACCGTCGGCGATCGCCGCCTACATCCAGGTGCCGTGGGATCGGACCAACGTCGAGCACACGTTCAGGCTCGACCTGGTCGACAGCGACGGCGGTGCCGTCGTGCTCGAGACCGACGAGGGAAGCGAGGAGCCGGTCGCGATCGAGGGAGCCTTCGAGGTCGGCCGCCCGCCCGGCGTGAAGCCCGGGACGTCGATCGACGTTCCGCTGGCGATCACCGTCGGGCCGCTCCCGCTGCCGCCCGGCGGCCGGTACGAGTGGCGGCTGTCGATCAACGAGGAGGGCCACCAGGACTGGCGCCTTCCGTTCTCGACCCGCTCGGTCCCGCTCCCCGGCTAGGACTGCGCGCGCCGCTACTCGGGCGGCGAGCCGGACTCGGTCGCCGGCCGGCCGGGCGAGAGGCGAAGGGCCCGGCGAACTCGCTCGGGCAGGTACCAGTTCCAATCGCCGAGCAGCTTCATCAGGGCGGGGACGAGCATCGCTCTGACCACCGTCGCGTCGAGCAGGATCGCCGCCGAGAGCCCGATCCCGAACTCCTGGAGTCCCACGAACGACCCGGCGGTGAAGCCCGAGAACGCCGCGATCATGATGATCGCCGCCGCGGTGATGATCCGGCCCGTGTGCTCGAGGCCGCCGGCCACCGCCCGCTCGTTGTCGTGGTGGGCGTCCCACTCCTCGCGCATCCGCGAGAGCAGGAAGACCTCGTAGTCCATCGACAGGCCGAACAGCATCGCGAACAGGAAGACGGGGATCCAGGCCTCGATCTGCGCCGATGGCTGGAGGCCCAGCACCGAGTGGAAACCGTGCTGGAAGACGAGCACCAGGACCCCGTACGTCGCTGCGACGGACAGCAGGTTCATGAGCACCGCCTTGATCGGCAGGATCACGGAGCGGAACGCCCTCAAGAGCAGCAGGTAGGAGAGGACCAGGACCGCGAGGACCAGCCAGGGGAAGGCCGAGTAGGCGCGGTCGATGAAGTCCACCCCGAAGGCGGGCGCCCCGGTGAGCAGCACCGTCGTCGAGGTCGGGAAGCCGGCCGCCGGGATGTAGTCGTCGCGGATCCGGTGGACGAGGTCGACCGCCTCGGGCGTGCCCGAGTCGCTCTTCCCCGCGGCGCGGATCTGGATCACCTGGCGCTGGGAGTCGATCAGGTTCGCCTTCTGCGCCCGTGCGAGGCCGGCCGGTCCCGGCCCGGCGAGGATCGGCGCCTGGATCGTGCTGGGGTCGATCTCTGGGTCGCCCCGCAGCGCGACCACGAGGCGCCGCTCGGCGGCGACGGTCGCGGGCTGGGTCGCGCGCCCCGGCTGCCCGGTGTCGATCGCGACCTGGTTCGGGGCCAGGGCCCCAGGGCCGAGAGTGTCGTCGAGCAGCGCGAGCCCCTTCGTGGACTCGGTGGTCAGCGGCACGCCTCGGTTGTCGCCGCCGGTCAGGTGGAGCTGGAGCGCCGGTACGGCGAGCGCCAGCATCAGCCCGCCGGCTCCGATCAGGTAGAGGACCGGCCGGCGCATGATCGAGCGGGAGAGCCGGGTCCAGAAGCCGGGGCGCCCCTCGGCGCGGGCGGCGAGGATGCGCTTCGGGATGACGCGGAACCGGTTGATCTTGCGGCCGAGGAGCGAGAGCAGGGCGGGCAGGAAGGTCGCCGAGGCGGCGATCGAGAAGAGCGGCACGAGCAGCCCGCCGATCCCCATCGAGCGCATGAAGGGAAGCGGCATGAAGATCAGCAGGGCAAGGCCGATCGCCACCGTGCCGCCCGAGAACAGAGTCGCCCGACCGGCCGTCTTCATCGTCGTGACGAGCGCCTCCTCGGTGGATTCTGTGCGCTCGAGCTCCTCGCGAAAGCGGAACACGACCAGCATCGAGTAGTCGACCGCGATCGCGAACCCGATCAGGGTGACGATGTTGGTCACGTAGACCGCCATGTCCGTGAAGTGGGCAACGATCCAGATCGCGCCCAGTGTCGACGGGATGGTCACGAACGCGAACGCGAAGGGGACGCCGATCGCGACAAGCGTCCCGAACATGAAGGCGAGCACGATCAGGGCGATCGGGATCGCGATCGACTCGCCGCGAGCGAGGTCCTGGTTGTAGATCTTCTGGGTATCGTGGTTGATCGCCGGGAAGCCCGACAGGTAGGTCGTCGCGCCGGGTATCTGCGGCGTCGCGTCGCGCACCGCGGTCGTCTTGTCGGCGGCGTCCGCGTTCTCGAGCGGCGTGTAGATCTGGGCGTAGGCGACGGTGCGCGACGCGGGGAGCACCGGCCCGGGCCTTGCGCCGCCGACGGCCGACGCCGCCTGTCGCGTTGCCGCCTCCGCTCGGCGCTTGAACACCGCGGTGCCGGCCACGGGGCGATCGGCCTGGAAGACCATCGTGAAGGCGCCGTCGCCGCGCTCGTCGAAGCGGTTCTTGAGCAGGTCGAGGCCTCGCTCGGCATCCGATCCCGGGACGCTGAAGCGGTTGCTGAGCAGCTTGCCGACGTTGGCGGCGCCGTACCCGCCCAGCACGAGCAACACCAGCCAGGCGGCGATCACCTTCTTTCGATGACGGATGATCCGGCGAGTCCAGGCCTCCACGGGCCGCTACCTCCTGGACGATGAGGGGGCGCTTCGGCCGGATGATAGGCGCCGCGCCGCGCGAGCGGATGTGACGGATGTCCGCTCGGCTCGGGCCGGCGTCAGGAGGTCGGCGTCACGTTTCCGCGGGCCAGGGCCGGCCGGGTGCGCGCCGCCGCCGCGTGGTGGCCGTGCCCGCGAATCGCCGCCGGGTTGCGGGATCGGACGGCGCTCGCCCGGTGGCCGCGGCGGGAGCGAAGGACTGACGAAGGCGCGTTTCCTCGATGCCGGTGGCTCCGCGCGGAGCGCAGGCTCGATCGAGCCGAGGTCGAGCCCGAGGCGGTCAGGGCCGGCCGCGAAACCGGGTTCGGATCGGGCTGCTCGGAGCCCACGGGCGGCGGCCCCTCGTTGCAGCCGGCGCTCGGGTCGCAGGGAGCCAGCACTCGCAGCTCGCTCCAGTCGATGCGCTTGAAGAGGTAGAACCACTTCTCGCGGATCCCGTTGTGGTTGTAGTCGCCCGTGTCGTCGCTCGGGGTCACCCCGGCGGCCGGGTCCGAGTAGCCGAAGTCGGTGTACGTGCCGGCGCTCTCCAGGCTGGGCCCCCACTGGCTCTCGTCGCCGGTCGTGTCGTTGACGTAGGCGCCGTAGTCGCGCATGGCGCGGGCGATTCCGCGCTGCCAGGTCGGGAGCTGGGCGAGCTCCGAGTCGGAGATCTGAAGCTGGACGCGCGAGCCGAGCTGGAGGCGGTCGCCGCCCGGCATCCCGTGCTGAGCGCACTCATAGGCCTTCCCCTGGGCCGGCCAGACGGTGCCGGTCACGCACGGGACGGCGATCGTCAGTGCGTGGTCGATCTGCCCCGAGGCGAACTCGGTACCTCGAATCACGCCGGCGAGGTTGCCGAACCCGGCCGCGACGCCGCCCGACCCGAGGCCGTCGCCCTCGATCTGGGTGCGCCCGCCCCAGCCGATCTTGACCACGCCGTCACCGATCGAGTGCACGGCCCAGAAGTCGTACTCCCAGCCCGAGGACTGATCGACGATCGTCATGTGGGCGTCGTGATCCCAGTTGCCCTCGTTGGCGCTGCACCCGTCGCAGCTCTGGAGCGTCGCAAAGCCGCCCTCCGGGACCGCCTGCCGGGGGATGTGGACCTCCATCCCCGATACCGCGCAGTTGCCGCCGAAGGACTCGCACTGGATCCGGTAGGCCGGATCGTCGGGGGTCGACCAGAAGGTGGGGCTGGCACCGCGGTCGGCATCGCCCGCGACGAGCGAGTTGATGTGGCCGCCGCGGTTGAGTCGGTCGACGATCGACTGCGAGCTCGACTCGACCTGGGGGTGCGAGCCGATCCTGGTGTTGAACGGGCTCGACGGCGAGTAGGGCCGCCAGCTCGAGCATGGCCAGTTGCCCGCGCTGAAGCTGCCCAGCGAGCACGACCCGGCGGCGCTCGCCCCGGTTGGAGCCGCGAAGAGCGCCGCCGCGGCGACGGCAGCCGCGAGCGTGACCCGGGCCCCGAGCGTAGGCCGGAACGTCCTGCATGCCTTGAGCGCCCTCCGAGGCATCTCATTCATCCGCATCGGTGCCTCGCGGCGACCATTGAGGTCTTGGTCGATTCGCGGACCAATTGCCAATTGCCCATCCCGGGGCGCGGGCCGCGCTAGGATGGGCCGCGGACCGTGCTAGGCGGGGAGGTAGCGGTGCCCTGTCACCCGCAATCCGCTCTAGCGGGGCTGAATGCCCGTCCGAGGGTCTTGGCCTTCGGGGTCAGTACGTCGCGGGCGACGTCGACGGCCAGGTCCCGCGCAATGCGCGCCCGTGAATCAGGTCAGATCCGGAAGGAAGCAGCCTTAAGCGGTAGCGGGCATGTGCCGCGGAAAGGCCTGGCTCGAGTCAGCCACGACGCAAGCGCCCGGGGACCACTCTCGAGGACGGGTCGCACGGTCCTGCCTGATTCCAGCCGCTAGTTGTCGGGGACGGCCGGTGCGAGCTTGGCCCTGGCCGGGATTCCGCCGTTCGGCGGAGTGCCGCCCCCGGACGGGCTGGTGCCGCCCGTGTTGCCGCCCCGGGTTCGGCGGTGGTGATGGCGGCTCTCGGACCCGCCGGCCGGCGCCGGGCACTTCCGCGTGTAGACGACCCGGGCCGGGTGCCTCGGCTTGCTCGGGGAGTGGCTCCAGGAGAGGTGCAGGTGGTTGCCGCGGCCGTGTCCGGGGTCGCCGTTCCAGCCCACCCAGCGCCAGGGCGCGATCGGGTGGTCCTGGGTTGGCTCGGCGAGGTGGGCGAGCTCGCCGATCTCGTTCCAGGTCCCGCCGGCGGCCCGGTTCGGCACGATGTCGGCGGCGAGACCGATCGGGTGCTCGCCGTTGCCGGCGTGGACCGGGTCGTTCGAGTAGCCGTCGGTGACGAAGATATGGAACCGGTGCTTCATCCAGCGGATGTCCGGCAGCAGGCGGCGGTCGATCTTCTCGCCCGGAAAGCCGGGGATCGCGACGAAGCGGCCGCCGTGGACCGTCTTGCAGAGGTGGCGGTCGAGCTTGGTGCTGTGCATCTTGGTCGCCGCGGGCGAGCCGCTCGCCCCCGCCGCCACGAGCGCCAAGGCCAATAGAGCCCCCATTCCCCACCATGTCCGCCTGCCGCCCATCCCTCTTGGGATCGGCAGCGCCGCCCGGATCCTGAAATAGTCGGGTTCGATGGCTGATGCGGCCCCGGATCTCGGCGCGATCACCCAGGTCCAACAGAAGATCTGGTCCGAGGGCGACTTCGCCAAGATCGGCAACCGCGCCCAGATCGTCGGAGAGCATCTCTGCGAGGCGGCTGGCGTGATCCCCGCGGAGCGGGTGCTCGATGTTGCCTGCGGAAGCGGAAACGGAGCCATCGCGGCGGCGCGGAGATGGGCCGAAGCGGTCGGGGTGGACTACGTGCCGGAGCTCCTGGCCAACGGGCGCGAGCGCGCCGCGGCCGAGGGGTTGGAGGTGGAGTTCGTCGAGGGTGACGCGCAGGCGCTCCCGTTCGAGGACGCGTCATTCGACGTCGTGCTCTCGACCTTCGGCGCGATGTTCGCGCCCGACCAGGAGAAGGCGGCCTCGGAGCTGACCCGGGTGGTGGTCTCCGGCGGTCGAATCGGGATGGCCAACTGGACGCCGGAGGGCCTGGTCGGCGGCGGGATGTTCGCGACCATCGCGAAGCACGCGCCGCCCCCGCCGGGCGTCCCGCCGCCGTCCCTATGGGGAACCGAGGAGCGGGTTCGTGAGCTGTTCGGAGACCGGGTGAGCGACCTTCGGGTCGAGCCGGCCGTGCTCAACTTCCGCTTCCGCTCCCCGGAGCACTGGCTCGAGTACTTCAGGACCTACTTCGGGCCGATGAAGATGGCATTCGCCCGGGTCGGAGACGACGGCTCCGCGGCCCTCGAGGCGGATCTGCTCGAGCTGATGCGGGACCGCAACACAGCGGGTGACGCCGCGCTGGTCGCGCCGGCGGAATACGTCGAGGTCGTCGCTACGCGGGCCTAGCCGCCCCGTCGAGCGCGGCGCGAGCGGCCGCGCCCGCTTTTGCGCTCGGGACCCCTGGATAGACTCGATCCGGTGAGCCAGGCTTCGTCCCTCTACCGCCGTCACCGCCCGCAGAGCTTCGACGACGTGGTCGGGCAGGAGCATGTGGTTCGCACGCTCCGAAACGCGATCGAGCGCGATCGGGTCCACCACGCGTACCTGTTCGTCGGGTCGCGGGGGACGGGCAAGACCTCGCTGGCCAAGATCCTCGCCCGGTCGCTCAACTGCGTCAATGGACCCACCGCGACGCCCTGCGGAGAATGCGAGTCGTGCCGGACGATCGCCGCGGGCACGTCGCTCGACGTGATCGAGATGGACGCGGCCTCGAACCGCTCGGTCGACGACATCCGCGAGCTCCGCGAGCGGGTCGGGTACGCGCCCGCCGCCGGGCGGTGGAAGGTCTACATCCTTGACGAGGCCCACATGCTGACCCGCGAGGCCTGGAACGCCTTCCTGAAGACCCTCGAGGAGCCGCCGCCCAACACCGCCTTCGTCCTCTGCACGACCGAGGCGCACAAGGTCATGCCGACGATCGTCGACCGCTGCCAGCGGTTCGACTTCCAGCGCCCCTCGCTCGACCAGATCGCCGAAGTGGTGCGCCGTGTCTCGGCGCTGGAGTCGATCGAGATAGAGCCAGGCGCCGTGGCGGCGATCGCCCGGGCCGCCGGGGGGAGCTTTCGCGACGCGCTCGGGACCCTCGATCAGCTCGTCGCCTACGGCGGCAAGCAGGTCGTGACCGAGGACGTGCTGGCCGTATTGGGGGTCGCCGAGGCCGAGGTGATCCTCGCCGCGGCCGACGCGATCGCCGGCCAGGACGGCAAGGCGGCGCTCGGGGCGAGCGAGCAGCTCAATCGCTCGGGTCGCGACGTCGCCCAGTTCGGCCGCGACCTGCTCGCCCACCTGCGCCAGCTCCTCGTCATCCGCACGATCGGCGACGTGCCCGACACGTTCAGCGTCACCGCCGCCGACCCCGAGCGCCTACGCGACCAGGCTGAGGCGTTCTCCGACCTCGCGCTGGCTCGGGCGATCGACACCATCGCCGCCGCCCTGGCCGGGATCAAGGAGGGCGATGAGCCGCGGATGACGCTCGAGCTCGCGATCCTTCGCGCCGCCCGCCCGCAGCTCGACCCCACTCGCCAGGCCCTTCTCCAGCGGATCGAGAGCCTCGAGCGGTCGGTGAGTGGGGAGTCGCCGTCGGCCACACGCACGCCTGACAGACCTTCCGCGCCCGCGGGGGAGCCCGCCGGCCCACCGCCACCGGCCGACCCGGCCCCGCTCGCCGACCCGGCCCCGCCAGCCGACAAGGCCCCGCCCGCCGACCCGCCGGCGCCGGCCGACCCGCCGGCGACGAGCAGTGAGGATGAGGACCCGGGGGAGACCGCGTCGTCGGCCACAGAGGCGCCGACGGCCGCCACGGTCGCGATCGCGGTCGAGGGTGGGTTGGACCTCGAGCGGATCAGCGCGCTGTGGCCCGCCGTGATCGACCAGCTTCGCGACTCGGGCTCGGAGCTCCTGTCGACCGTGCTCGCCGCGGCGCGGCCGGTCGTGGTGGACTCGGAGCGCAAGGTTCTCGAGGTGGGCTTTTCGCCCAACGCGGCCTTCAACAAGCGAAAGGCAGAGGCGCAGGAGGCGCGGGACAGGCTCGCGGACGCCGTCGCGACGATCGCCGGCGAGCGGCTTCGCCCCGTCTACGTGCTGCTCGAAGGCGTGGCAGAAGGCGAGGGGGCCGACGGCGAGGGGGCGCTCTCCGACGACGAGCTGATCGAACGGCTCAAGTCGGAGTTCGACGCCGAGGAGTTCGACGAATCCGAGAAGCTCGACGCAGAGGAGGCGCGATGACGAGGCCCGGCCCCGGCGGCATGGACATGAACGCGATGATGAAGCAGGTCCAGCAGATGCAGGCCGACATGGTGCAGGCGCAGGAGAAGCTCAAGCAGGAGGTCGTCGAGGCGAGCGCGGGCGGCGGCATGGTGAAGGTGAAGATCACTGGCGACATGCGGCTGCTCGAGATCACGATCGACCCTGAGGCGATCGATCCGGACGAGGCCGAGCTCCTCTCCGAGATGGTGCTCGCCGCCGTCAACGAGGGGATCCGCTCCGCCCAGGAGCTGGCGTCCAACAGGCTCGGCGGGATCGCGGGAGGCGGCGGCCTCGGCGGGCTGGGCCTCCCCGGCGCCTAGCGCCAACCGCGTCGCTCGCTAGGTTCAGACCGTGCATCCGGCGCCGATCCAGCGACTGATCACCGAGCTGTCCCGCCTGCCCGGCATCGGGCAGCGCACCGCACAGCGGCTCGCCTTCCACATCCTCCGGGCCGACGACACGGATGCGCTCGGGCTCGCCGAGGCGATTTGCGAGGTCAAGGAGAAGGTCGGGCTGTGCGAGATCTGCTTCAACCTCGCCGAGGGGGAGCGTTGCCTGGTCTGCGAGGACGGCCGCCGCGACCAGTCGGTGATCTGCGTGGTCGAGGAGCCCTCCGACGTGATCCCGATCGAGCGCACGGCCGAGTACCGGGGCCTCTACCACGTGCTCGGTGGCGCCCTCTCGCCGATCGACGGCGTCGATCCCGAGGACCTGAGGATTGCGGAGCTGGTCCGCCGGGTGGAGGCTGGGGATGTCAGCGAGGTGGTCCTGGCGACCAATCCGACGACGACCGGCGAGGCGACCGCGCTCCACATAGCCGAGCTGCTCCGAGATCAGGTCGCGATCACGCGATTGGCGAGCGGCCTGCCGGTAGGCGCCGACCTCGAGCATGCCGACGAGGTGACGCTGGGCCGGGCCCTCTCGGGCCGCCAGTCGGTTCCGGGCCCCCGCTAGCCCGCTCGCTGCTTGTCGAGTTACGCCGGCGCGTCCGTCGAAATTCGACTCGCGGCGTGGGATCCGCTCAGCCCGACCCGCTCGTGCAGACGACGCAGCGGGCGCGGCGCCCACCAGTTCCACGTCCCGAGCAACTCCATCAGCGACGGGACGAGCAGGGCGCGGATGATGCTCGCGTCGATCAGCACGGCGAGCGCCGTTCCGACGCCGTTCTCCTTGATGAAGATGATCTGCGAGGTCGCGAAGGCGCCGATCGCGATCGCGAACAGCAGCGCCGCGGCGGTGACGATCCGGCCGGTTCGCTCGAGCCCGATCGCGACCGCCTCGGAGTCCGGGGCGCCGTGGTCGCGCGCCTCCTTGATCCGCGACAGCAGGAAGACGGCGTAGTCGGTCGAGAGGCCGAAGGCGACCGCGAACAACAGGATCGGCATGGACTGCTCCAAGGCTCCCTGGCTCGTGTAGCCGAGCAGGCCCTCGAAGTTCCCGTGCTGGAACACCAGGACGAGGATCCCGAACACCGCACTCAAGTTCAGGAAGTTCATCAGCAGCGACTTGATGGGCAGGATCACCGACCCGGTCATCAGGAAGAGGATCACCAGGGTCGCCCCGACGACGATCGCGAGCGCGATCGGCAGGTGGGACACGAGGCTCGACTGGAAATCGATGAAGTGCGCCGTTGCGCCGGCGACGAGCACCGTCGCCCCGGGCGGGCTCGGCAGATCGCGGATCCGGTTCACGGTCGACTTGGCGGAGTCGGATATGAACGGGGCATCGGCGACCGCCTCGACGCTCGTCACACCGCCCCCGAGCCGCCGCGGCCGCGACACCGCCGAGACCCCCGGCTCCCGCCGGAGCTCGGCGATGACCCGCGACGTCGCGTTCGTCCCACCACCCTCGACGACCAGCCGGATCGGCGTGTCCCGGAAGGGCGGGAAGTCGGATCGCAGCGCGTCGTCGACCTGACGCGCGGTGGCGCTGGTCGGGAGCACCTGGGCGTCGACCGTCGTGAACTTGATCGACAGGAACGGGATCCCGAGCGCGATCAAGAGCGCGGCGCTGGCCGTCGCGATCGGGATCGGCCGCCGCATGACGAGCCGTGAGAGCCGGTACCAAAAGCCCGACTCCGTCTGAGTCGCGTCGCGGTTGGCGCGGCGCCGCAGAAAGCGCGGCGCGAGCGAGTTGACCCTGGGCCCCAGGATGCTCAGCACCGCGGGCAGCACCACGAGCGCGACTGCGGCGGCCAGCAGGGCGACGAGCGACCCGCCGATCCCCATCGAGTAGAGGAAGCGCTGGGGGAAGACGATCAGCGAAGCGAGAGCCACGGCGACCGTGAGCGAGGAGAACAGCACCGTGCGGCCGGCGGTCGTCATCGTGGCGCGCAGCGCCTCCCAGCGCTCCGTTCGCCCCCCGGGCCGGTCGAGGTCGACGCCGCGGCGCGCCAGCTCCTCGCGGTAGCGCGACACGATGAACAGGCTGTAGTCGATCGCGAGGCCGAGGCCGAGGCCCGTGGTCAGGTTGAGGGCGAAGATCGAAATCGAGCCGACCTCGCTGGCGAGCCTGAGCGTCAAGAAGGTGCCGACGATCGCCAGCCCACCGATCAAAAGCGGCAGGAGCGCGGCGACCAGGCTGCGAAAGAAGAGCAGCGAGAGCCCGAACAGGAGTGGGAAGGCGAGCATCTCGGCCATTCGCAGGTCGGACTCGACCTGCTTGTTGACCTGCCGGTTGGCGAGCGCGAACCCGCCCACGGTGACGCCGGGCTCGGTGTCGAGCTGATTCGCGATGCTGGATGCGGCGTCCTGGAGGGCTTTGTCCTCGGTCGGCCGAAGAGCGACCGCGAGGTAGGTCTTGGTGCCGTCCCGAGAGACGAAGGCGCGCGAGCGCGAGTCGTAGTAGCCCGTCACCGAGGCGACGTCGGCCCGGCGGCGAAGCTCGCGCTCGATCCCGGCGACGCGGGTCCGGGTGGCGGGCTTCGCGATCGGAGCGCCCCGGACCAGGACGATCACCGAGGCGTCGCGGTACCCGTGCGCCTCGAGCAGGTTGTCGGCCTTGGCGCTGTCGGTGGCGGGGTCGTCGGCGCCATAAGGGTCCAGGTGACCTGCGACCGACCCGCCGATCGCGCCGGCGATGACGAAGAAGATCGCCGCCCCGACGGCCACCATCCGCCGGCGGCGATAGACGAACCTGGCCAGCGCGTCGAGCATCAGGCCGCCCTCCCGTCGCCGGTGGCCTCCACGGCTCGGCCGGTCCGATCGCACCAGTCGGCGATCCACTCGTGGAACTCGATCCCGTAGCGGAGCACCACGTAGGCAAAGCCATCCGGCGGGCCCGCGGCCTCGGTGGCCTTGAGCTCCTCGACGATCGCCCGGTGCCCTCGCGCCATCGCCTCGAGCGTGGCCTCGGCCGAGTCGCCGTCGGTCGCCGAGGCGAAGAAGAGCTTCAAGAGGCCCTCGTCGCGCAGCTCGAAGGTCTCGGGCTCACGCGACAGCCACCCACGCAGCTCCTCGCGCCCGGTGTCGGTGAGCCGATAGATGTTGCGCTTCCTCGCACCCTGCGGATCGGCCTCGCCCTCGATCAGCCCGGCCTTCGCCAGCCGCCGCAGCTCGGGATAGATCTGGCCGTAGCTCGCGGCCCAGAAGAAGCGGGTCGACCTGTCGACGATCGACTTGATCTCGTAGCCGCTCATCGGGCGCCAGCCGAGCATTCCGAGGATCACGTAGGCGGTGGGCGAGAGCCCCGCGTCGTCGGAAGGCAGAGCGGCAGCCGGGCGCTTGGCGCGGGCGGAAGGCCTCGGGGTGGGCACGGGGTCCATGTATCGGATAGATATATCCATTCCGATCGACGAATTGTGTGGCCTAGGTCACAAACCGACCGCCCGGTCACGCGCCCCCACCTCCGTGGCCGACAAAGGCTCGACCATCCAGCGCAATTCGGCCATCGGCGGATTATCGCCGCGCCGTTTCCTTGACAGCGGCGCGCGTCGTGGA
>JBOGZB010000284.1:0-3478 GCA_050697175.1 Solirubrobacterales bacterium
TCGACTGGCCGACCAGGCCGGAGGCGGCCGAGAACTCTTTGACTTTGGTCAGCGACCCGATCAGCTCACGGACCGGCAGCGAACTCGGGTAGACCGTGTTGTCGGTCCTCGGGTAGGAGATGAACCCGTCCATGTAGAGGTCCTCGGCGATCTTCATCGCCCGCGACGGGGTGATCCCCAGCCGGCTCGATGCGTCGGTGGTGAACGCCGTGGTGTTCAGGGGGGTGGGCGGGCGACGCGAGTTGCGCTTCGAGGCCACCTCCTTGACGACGCCGGGGCTCTTGGTTGCGGCCAGCGCGGCCTCGGCCTCGGAGCGCTCCCAGAACTTGTCGGTCGCGTGGTGGGCCTCGAACGACTCGTCGGGATGCTCGAAGCGGGCGAAGAGCTCCCAGAAGGGCTTCGCCACGTGGGCGCGCCGCTCGAGCTCGCGCTCGACGATCAGCGCCAGGGTCGGGCTTTGGACCCGGCCCACCGACAGGAAGTTGGACCCGAATCGCCGCGTGGCGAGGGACACCGCGCGGGTCAGCGTCGCGCCCCAGATCAGGTCGATGTCCTGTCGGGTCGCGCCGGCGTAGGCAAGCTCGTAGGAGAGGTCGTCGAGGTCGCCGAAGGCGCGCTCGATCTCGTCCTTGGTGAGCGCCGAGTAGCGGGCCCGCTTGATCGGCGGCCGGCCGGCCAGGAGGTCGGGGCCGTCGGGCTCGGTGCCCGTCACCTTCGGGTTGGAGTCGACGACCTGCTCGAGCGCCTCGAGGCCGATCAACTCCCCCTCGCGGTCGTAGTCGGTGGCGATCACGATCGAGTCGGCCTCCTTGGCGACCTTGCGGACCGCCTTGACCACGTTCTTGTCGGTCGGCTCCTTGATCAGCTCGGCGTCGATCAGCTCGTGCAGGTCGGTCTCCTGCCAGTTCGAGTAGCCGTCGGGGAAGGCGGGGCTCATGACGTGGCCCTTGAGGCCGATCGTCATCTGCTCGCCGGCGTCGTCGGTCCAGGTGTAGAAGGGCACCTTGTAGGCGGCGTCGGCCTTCGCCGAGCCTCCGCTCAGGATGTCGGCGATCTTGCTGGCCGAGTTGTTCTTCTCCGTGATGATCAGGCGCATGTCGCTCTCCAGACGAAAGCGGAGCGCATGGCTCCGCAGTTGGGCGAGGGTAGCAGGGGCATCCACCGCCCCTGCACGCCTGCTTTCCGGGTCCGGACGAGTGCCCGAGGCGCCGGCGAGCCGCTCCCGGCCTCGCCTAGAGGACCCTTACCGGTAGGCCGCCGCGTGGCGAGAGGGTGGGCATCTGGCGAACCCGCATCGGCCGCTCGGTGTCGATGCCGAGCCGGAAGCGGCCGACGATCGCGGCGGCGATCGCGCGGACCTCGAGCTCGCCGAACCGCATCCCGATGCAGATCCGCGGGCCGCCGCCGAACGGGATGTAGGCACCCTTCGGCAACCTCGCCTTGGACTCGGGCGCGAAGCGCTCCGGCCGGAACTCGTGCGGGTCGTCGAACACGTCGGCGAGCCGGTGGCTGGCCCACGAGGAGTAGTTGACCGGGAGCCCGGCGGGCACCCGGTGGCCGGCGAACTCGAAGTCCTGGCCGGCCCGGCGGGGCCCGATCCAGGCGGGCGGGTAGAGCCGCAGGGTCTCCTGCACGGCCATGTCGAGCTGGGGCATCTCGCCGAAAAGCTGCTTCGCGCCGGGCGGGCCATCGGATCCCATGGCCCGGCGCTCGGCCTCCAGGCGCTCCGCCCACTCGGGATGGCGGGCCAGCTCATAGAACAGGAACGCGACCGTGGACGTCGTCGTGTCATGGCCCGCGAACAGCATGGTGAGGATCTGGTCGCGCACCTGTCCGTCATCGAACGCCCGGCCGTCCTCGTCGTGAGCCGCGATCAGCAGCCCGAGCAGGTCCTCGCCGAGCTCGTCGGTGCGCCGCCGGCGCGCGATCTCGCCGAGGATGATCCCGTCGAGCGTCCGGCGGACCCGCCGCAGCCTGGCGAACGGGCTGCCCGGCCCGCGCAGCACCTGGAGGAAGTACTCGCGCTCATAGAAGGAGAGCCCGCGCTCGAAGGTCGCGGCGACGTCGACGCCCGATCGATCCGGGTCGAGGCCGAACAGGGCCCGCATCGCGACCCGCATCGCCACGTGCCGCGTCCAGTCGTAGAGGTCGAACCTGTCCCCGGGGCGCCAGCGCTCCATCGCGCGCTCGGCCTCCTCGCTCATCACGGTCGCCGTGGCGGAGATCCGCTCGCTGTGGAAGCCGGGCAGCATCGCCTGGCGGGCGCGATCGTGGTACTCGCCGTCGGTGGTCAGAAGGCCGTCGCCGATCAGCGGGATGAGGTCGCCGAGGCTGCCGTCGCGCCAGCGGAACTTCTCGCGATCGGTGACCAGGATGAACCGGTTGGCCTCGGGGCCGAGCATGAAGACGTTGATCGCGTGGAAGATCCTGATCGCGAAGATCGGCCCGTGCTCCTCGTAGGCGGTCAGAAGCACGGACAGCGGATCGCGCCGCATCCGCTCGGTGAGCACGATGCTCGGGAGCTTCGAGCCGGGGGGAAGCGGCCCGCGGCGGGCGGCGCGCCATTCGATTCCGAGGTCGCCCCGGATCCGCGCCAGCGGGTTGGTGGTCGGAGGACGCGGCACGCTGAGCGCCATCGCGCCCAGCATACCCTGGCTGGCCGGCCAGACGGGAGAGCGGGCTCGAGAGCAGGCGGCCAAGGCGATCCCGTGGCGCGTTTGTGGCGCATACCGCTCCAAACGCGCCACCGCGCCGGTGGCGATGACTACGATCTCGGATATGCCCGCCCAGGCCTATGCCGGCAAGCCGTGCGTGTGCCAGCTTCGCAGGGGGATCTGCGACCAGTCCTGCGTCGCCGGGCTGCTCGAGACGCCTCTCTACATCGCCTGCCTGCGACTGACCGGCCGCCGGTGCCTGGTCGTCGGCGGGGGCGACGTCGGCCTCGAGAAGGTCGAGGGCCTGCTCGCATGCGACGCGCCGGTGACGCTCGTCGCGCCCCAGGTAGTAGAGCCGCTCGCCGAATACGCCCGCGAGGGGTCGATCGAGTGGGAGCGGCGCGAATTCGACCTCTCCGACCTCGACGGCAAGTTCATCGCGATCGCCGCGACCAACCGGACCGAGGTCAACATCTCCGTCTACGAGGAGGCCGAGCGCCGGTCGATGCTCTGCAACGTCGTCGACGTGCCACCGCTCTGCAGCTTCATCCTCCCGGCGATCGTGCGGAGCGGGCCGCTGGCGATCGCGATCTCGACCGCGGGCGCGTCGCCGGCGCTCGCCAAGCGGATGAAGCGCGAGATCGCCGAGCTGTTCGGCGAGCCCTACGCGACGCTGGCGGTGCTGCTCAACGACGTGCGCGGCTGGGCCAAGGCCACGCTGCCCACCTACCAGGACCGCAAGGAGTTCTTCGAGGGGATCGTCAACGGGCAGCCCGACCCGGTCGAGCTCCTGCGCGGCGACCCAGCCCCGGGCGGAGCCGGCG